>CAZXXV010000006.1:0-22826 GCA_964644725.1 uncultured bacterium | reverse complement strand
GGGCTCGGGGACGACCCGGCCGTCCAGGAAGTGGAGCCAGTGCCGCCGCTCCCCGCCGCGGATCTCGACCCGGCGGAAGCCCGGGGGCTCCGTCGTGATCTCCAGTTCCGGGTTGGTGGAAGAGAATTGGAAGGCCAGGGCAGGCACGCTGAGGAAGAGCACGCCACGATACCGCCAGCGACGAACCTGGTGGACGTGTCCATAGCAGACGACCTCGACCTGTGGATGCCGGGCCAGAACCGAGAGGAACTCCTCCTGGTTCTGGAGGCCCAGGGCATCCAGCCAGCGGATGTAAATGGGCAGGGGCTGGTGATGGAGGAAGACCCAGGTCGGTCGGTCCGGATGGGCCGTCAACTCGGCCTCCAGCCAGTGGAGCTCGTCGCCCGAAAGCCGCCCCTCGATCTTGCCGGGCAGGACGGAATCCAGAAGGAGGAACCGAACCCCGCCTCGCCCGAAGGCCTCGCAGATCGGGTCGGCCGACGCCGGTACCTGCGGGCGAAACACCCGGCGGAAGGCTGTCCGGTCATCGTGGTTGCCCATGAGGTAATGGACCGGGGCCTCCACGGGCGCGAGGAGCACCTGCAGGCGCCGGTAGGACTCCTCCGACTCGTCGCTGATCAGGTCGCCGCTGGCGATGATGAAATCCGGCCGCAGCGCATTCATCATAGGGATGGCCTGCCGAAGGATGGCGGCCGTGTCGGCGCCGTACTGGCGCCGCTCCTCCTCTCCCAGGATGTGCAGGTCCGAGACGTGAAGGAACGAGAGGTGGGCGTCAGGCATCTGATTCCCTCCACCAGGGATCACGCCGGGATGAACGTCAGCCAGGGGACCGCGGGCAGCTCGCCGGCCTCGGCCAGGAACTGCAGGAAGGTCCGGAGTCCTTCCAAATGTCTCGGGCCGAGATCGAAGCAGAGACTCTCCCGCAAATACCGCCGGCACGCCTCCGGCGGGAGCCCGGTGCGCTCGCAGGCCAGGGCTACCATGGCCTCCGGATGGGTCTGGCTGTAGGCCTTCGCGGCCAGGAGCGCTCGGTGAAGCGCCCGCACCTCCTCCCCTGCGGCGTCCCAGACCTCGGCGCGTGCCGCCCAGACGGCAAAGACAAAGGGGAGTCCTGTGAGCCCGTGCCACGCCTTGCCCAGGTCCAGGCTGTTCGGATATTGGGGGCCCAGGCGCAGCGCCTCGTCCCCGATCATCAGGCGGGCCGCCACCCTGGCCCCCTCGGCGTCGGCCACGAAGCGGGGCCGGACCTGATACACCTTTTCCAGGAGAAGCTTGACGAGGTAGACGGAGGTGAGCGAGTGGCGGCTGAGGGCCACGGGGAGATCGTTCAACTCCTCGACCGGCCGCTCGCTCGCCAAGAGGACGCTCTCGACGGCTCCGTCGCAGGCGATGGCCAGCCCGGGCAGCAGTCGATAGGCCTGGGGGCGGAGCGCGGCCTCCATCACCGAGATGACCGAGACATCCAGGTCGCCGGCGCGTAGGCGTCCGTTCAATTCGGCTGGCGTCCCATCCTGGATCTCGCAGTCGGCCGGCACGATCCCATGCTCCAGGGCATAATACACCGGCTCGCAGTTGATGTAGCGAACCCGTCCCAGCCTCAGGCGCAAGGCACCTCCGCGAGCCGGTGGTGGCGCACCTCACCCTCCACCAGACTCAATAGCACATCCTCCCCTCGCGTCACGGCGATGAGGGAGCCCGCGGGATCCGACGCTACCACCGCTCCTGCGGGTACGGCGATGAGGTCGGCTCGCTTGCCCACCTCGAGGCTTCCCACTTGGTCCTCCAAGCCGAGGGCCCGGGCGCCCCCTCGCGTCGCCATGTCGAGAACCTCGCCCGGGGCGAGGCGACCCCGCTGAGCCGCCAGGGCCGCACGCATCTCGTCCCAGAGGTCCAGGGTCGGGACGCTGGCCAGCGAATCCGTCCCCAGGCCGACAGGGATGCCGTGCGCCAGGAAGTCCGCCACCGGGGCCACGCCATCGGAGAGGCGGGCATTGCTGCGCGGGCAATGGGCAACGCTGACGCCGCTTCTCACCATGCGGGGGATGTCGGCTGCGTCCACGTGGACGGCATGGATCAGCAGCGGGCGCCACGCCAGGGCGCTCAGTCCGTCGAGGTATTCGATGGGGCTTTGCGCCCGCCGCCGCGGGGGCGGGACGCGGCACCCGACCGCGGTATAGAGCAGATCGGAGATGGCTCCCCGCCCCGTGGAGAGAAACTCCACCTCCTCCCGGGATTCGGCCGCATGGATGCAACACGGAAGGTGCGACCCGCGAAGCATCGCCCCGCAGGCGCGGAACAATTCCTCCGACAGGCTGTATGGACTGTGGGGTGAGAGGCCGACCCGAAGCAGCCCGCCGCGAGCCATCTGCTGCATACCCTGGAGGTCCGCCCGCGCAGCATCGCATCTCCTCTCGGCCTCTCCGGGTGTGAGACCCAAAATCTCCCGGTACACCACTCCCCGTAGTCCCAGGGACAGGAGGGGCACCAGACTCAAGCCGGCCGTGCTGACTTCGCCCACACAGGTCGTGCCGGATTCGATGAGCCTCCGTGCGCCAGCCTCGGCGGTGGCTGCCTGCTCCGCGACCGGAATCCCCCGTCGCTTTTCGATCAGGGCCACGAGCCACAGGACGAATGTGCCGTTCACGAGTTGCTGTGAGGAAAGGCCGGAAAGCTCCAGATGGGTATGACAGTTCACGAGGCCGGGCAAGAGCGCGGCCTCGGGGAGATCCCAGCGGCTGGCACCGGGCCAGGCCGCGGTGAGATCGGCGCGGGTCCCCACGGCCAGGATCCGTCCACCCTGGGTCGCCACCGCCCCATCGGCGATCGGGGGCGAGCTGATGGGAAAGACCCAGCGTGGGGTCAGGACGCTAACGGCGGGGTTACTCATATCGCCCGCGGCCCGCCCCCAGCCCCTGTTGCTGTCCCTGTCGCTGTCGGATGTCGTCCTCGCCCCCGGCGGCCAGCCGTGCGGCCGCCTCCAGCTCTTCCCGGGTGTTGACGTTGACGAAACAGAGCAGGGACGGATCCAGCGGGCGCAGCTCGTCCTCCCCGACCGTCCGCACGTGCACCCCCGGGAACAGCCGGTCGATCCTCAGGCGATCGGCGCAGATCATCGTTTCCATGTGGGGGAGGCAGGTCTTGCTGTAGACGGCGTGCAGGGGTTGGTACCCATCGGCCGTCCGTGGGACCACCACGTCGTACCCCGGGGACACATCCCGCAGGAAGGCGATGACCCCCGGATTGGCGAACGGCATGTCACAGGCGATGCAGAAGGTCTGGGGAAAGGCGCTGTGGAAGACGGCGGTGTAGATGCCCCCCAGGGGTCCCTTCTCCGGGATCCGATCGGGCCAGACGGGCACGCCGAGATCCGCATAGGCGTCCGGGTCGTTGGCGACGATCACGATCTCGGGGAACAGCGGACGGATCGTGCGGAGCAGCGTCTCGATGATCCGCACCCCACTGAACTCGAGCAGGGCCTTGTTCACCCCCATGCGGGTGGAGCCCCCGCCGGCCAAGACCGCGCCCGTCATGGCGTCTGTCCGCGAATCCGGAGCTCGATCGGCGGGCCACCGGCCAGGTCCCGGCAGTCGCCCACGAGGCTCCGGACCACGCGGGCCAGGATCTCCTGGGCCTGACCATCCAGGGAGATGCGCCGTCCGCCCACGAGGACCTCCACGCGCGACACGCCGGTCTCTGTGAGAAACTCGCGTTCGATGAAATCCGCCAGCGGGCCCACTTCCGCCAGGCCGAAGCGGGGAACTGGGAGCGCGAGGTCGCGGTCCGTCACCACGGCCACCAGGTGATCCTCCGGCCCGCAGAGGAGCGGCATCTCCTGTGCGGCCTGGTTCACCTCGATCTTCGGCATGGGGCCGGACTTGAACCCCTCGGTGAGGATGAGGTCCACCTCGAAGAGCGCCTGGTGAGCGATGGCCTCCAGCGACCACTCCCCCGCGATGTCGCCGAGGACGAAGAGCGTGTCAGGCGAGGACAGGGCCACGGTCCCCGCCCCCGCCCGCTTGTGGCGCCAGGAGTCCTTGCCAGGGACGTCCACCTCGACGGGTCCATGGAAATGACGCTTGATCGTCCCGACCCGCCACCCACGATTCGTCAGCTCCCGGATGAGCTTCTCCAGGAGCGTCGTCTTCCCACTGTTGGACCGGCCGACGATGGACAAGATGGGAACCACGGCTCATCACTCAGGGAAGAGTGCCACGGTGATATTCTGGTCCCGGCACCCATCCGCTGCCGAAAAGGCGAGGATGCCGGGGGCGGCCCGCCTCCCGGAAGACGCCGGCATCGGTCCCCGGCGACAGGGCTCCCCGGTGATGATGGCCATGCAGTATCCGGGTGGCAAGGGGGGAGGGCCGGCTCGGCCGGCCGTGATCGCCCGGCCAGCCGGAAGCGCGTCGCATCGCTCCCCAGAAGATCGGCCATGCGGACGGCGCAACCGTCCGCGGCGGCAGGGGCGGTCAGGGGGAACATCACGCCGGTCGCGATCACCTCCGGGAGGATCCGCGGGCGGCCTCGAAGAAGTGCACGGCCCGGGCGGCGAGGACGCACTCCGCATCGACTGGGCGCGGGCGCACGGTGGGGGGCCTACTCCTCCACCTCCTCGCGCTCGATCACGTCAAGGTCACCCAGTTCGTCCAGGCTCTCCTCTTCAAGCTCGTTGATCAGCACGTCCCCGGCTGGGGCGCCGGCCACCGGGGCCTCCACCGCCGCCTCCTCTTCCTCGACCGGCTCCTCCACCTCGACCACCGCCTCCTCGGGGGCGACCTCCTCGGCGCTCAGGCTCCGGAACCAGGTGGGCTTGGCCTCGGCCTCGACCAGCTCGCGGGCCATCTCGCCGGTGAGCGGTTCCACCTCGTAGCCCAGCTTGCCGCTGGCGATCTCCTCCAACGCCTGGTAGGTGGGCTTCACGCTGCGCGGCTGGATCAGGGAGGCCGCGCCGCGGTTCAATTGCTTGGCCCGCTTGGCGGCCACGATGACCAGCCGGTACTTGCTGTCCACGTGTTCCAGAAGGTCCTCGAACGGCACTTGCGACATCCGCGTGACTCCTCTCTGCCCGGTCCCGCTCCTCCGCGGGATCAGGCCTGCAGAAATCCGAGATCCACCCGGACACTCCGCCGGCGCTCGGCCAGAACGATGGCCTTCAGCTCCTCGGCCGCCCGGGCGAACACGTCGTTCACGATGACGTACTGGTATTCGGCGTAGTGCGTGACCTCTTCCCGCGCCCGCTGCAACCGGCGCTGGATATCGGCCTCGGTATCGCTCCGCCGGCGACGGAGGCGCTCTTCCAGCATGGCCCACGAGGGCGGGACGATGAAGACGAAGACCGCATCTGGATGGGCGCGCCGCAGGAGGGCCGCGCCCTGGGTGTCAATGTCCAGGATGACATCCTGCCCCGCCGCGAAGTGCCGCTCCAGGAGCGCCTGCGACGTCCCGTACAGGTGGCCGTGAACCACGGCCCACTCCGCGAACTCGCCCCGGTCCACCATCGCCCGGAACGTCGCCTCGTCCACGAAGTGATAGTCGCGCCCGTCCTGCTCGTCGGGCCGCGGGGGCCGGGTGGTGAAGGAGACCGAGTGGGCCAGGTTGGGCACCGCCGTGACCACCCACTCGCAGAGCGAGGTCTTTCCCGCTCCGGACGGGGCCGACACCACGACGAGCAATCGGCCGGGTCTCACCCGTTCCGCCTCGCCGGTCCCTGGCCCCTTGGATGCCACATCCGCCTCAGGTTCGCTCCCCGACCTCGTCCGATGCGCCGAGCCGCTGGGCCAGCGTGCTGGACTGGATGGCCGAGAGGATCACGTGGCCGCTGTCGGTCACGATCAGCGTCTGGGTCCGGCGCCCACACGTGGCATCCACCAGCCGCCCCGCCTCCCGGGCGTCGTCTCGCAGCCGCTTCATCGGCTCCGAGAAGACGGCCTTGGAGTCCTTGGACGATCGCGCGCTCAGGATCGCCACGATGCGCGGCCTGAGCACCACGTTGCCAAAGCCGATGTTCAGGACCTCGACGGGTACTGCGGCCATGCACTCCTCTCCCCGGGTCGGCCGCGTCCTCCCGGTCTGCCCCCCGCGTGGCGTCTTGCGCGTCCCCGCGGTCTTCCAGGCCGCCCACGGCGGTACCTCGAGGGCCTACTCGAGGTTCTGCACCTGCTCCCGCAGCCGCTCGATGGACGTCTTGAGACGAACCACCTCGTGCGCCAGCGTGGCATCGGTCGACTTGGACCCGATGGTGTTGGCCTCGCGGTGCATCTCCTGGAGCAGGAAGTCCAGCCGGCGCCCCTGCGGCCCTGGTTGCTCCAGCACGTCCCGGAACTGGGCCAGATGGCTCCGTAGCCGATCGCACTCCTCCGCCACGTCGCCGCGCTCGGCCAGCAGCGCCACCTCCTGTTCCACCCGGGCGGGATCGGGCAGGCGCCCGTCCAGAAGTTCGGCCACCCGCTCCCGCAGGCGATCCCGCTGGGCCCGCACCAGCTCTGGCGCGCGCTCCACGATACCCCCCAGCGTGGCCTCGACCTCACCCAGGTGCGTTCTGAGGTTTGCCACCAGGGCCTCCCCCTCGTGGCGACGCATCTCCGCCAGGGCGTCCAGGGCCTTCACCAGGGCAGGCGAGAGTTCTCCCCAGCTCTCGTCCAGGGATTCGGCCGTTTCCTCCACCGCGATGAGGTCGCGCTGGGCGGTCAGCATCTCCAGGGTCACCTCCCCGGAGAGGCCGAGCGCCTGCTGGAGGGTGCGCAGCGCGTCCACGTATTGCATGGCCAGGGGCACGTCCACCTTCAGGGTTCGGCCTCGACCGTCCAGGTCCTTGTCCAGGACCAGGACCTCGAAGTGGCCCCGGGAGAACCGCTCCTGGATGGCCTGTTGGATGCGCGGCTCCAGGCCGGTCAAGCGCTTCGGCACGCGGCAGCGAACCTCCAGGAAACGGTGATTGAGGGACTGCACCTCGACCGTGAAGGCGCGGCCGCGGCCCATGGCCTCGCCGCGGCCGAACCCGGTCATGCTGGCGCGTGCGCCTGGCCCTTCTTGGGTAGCCGTGGGAACCTCCCAAGTCCTCGGAAAAATGGCGTCTTGAAGTTTACCCTCACGAGATCAGAAAGTCAAATGCCTTGACAATGCCGGGCTCATCCCCTAAGGTTCAACTGGTCTTTTTTGCCAGCCAGAAGTAAGAAGGAGGATGATGGGCGTGCCGATCTACGAGTACGAGTGTGACCGCTGCCAGCACCGATTTGAAATCATGCAGAAGTTCAGCGACCGCCCCTTGAAGAAGTGCGAGAAGTGCGGCGGTCCCGTCCACAAGGTGCTTTCCGCCCCAGGATTGGTCTTCAAGGGGAGCGGCTGGTACGTCACCGACTATGCGAATTCCGACCGCAAGAAGGCCATGAAGGCCGAAAAGGATGGGGACAGCAACGGCGACAAGAAGGCCGACACCACACCAGCCAAGTCCGGCGCCGGTGCCGGCCCCGGCGCCGGCAAGAAGGACGACTGAGCGCTCCCTGCAACCGCCAACATTCCCCACGTGCCCCCGAGGAGACGCTCCCCAGGGGCGCGCGTTTTTCCTGGCACCCCCGCTTCCTACCGCTGGACCATCCGGCGGCCCACGAGACCCAAGGCAGCCCCCAGACTGTCCCAGCCGATGTCCACGATCGAGGCCGTCCGGCTCGGCACGAACATCTGATGCACCTCATCCAGCGCGCCGAATCCGGCAGCCAGGACGAGGGCGGTCAAGGCCGCCTTGGTCTGCCACCCCGACCTGCGCCAGTCCAGAGCGCGGTACCACAGGAGCGCCAGGATCGCGAACTCGGTCACGTGCGCCCCCTTCCGGACTACGGCATGAAGCAGGTCGAGGCTTGCTGGCGACGCGCCAGGGAAGAGCAAGCGCAGGAGTGGCATCAGCAGCCGACCAGTCTCCGCCGCCGAGAAGGCATCCGTCGAGAGGCCGCTGATCACCGCCATCCAGAGGATGAGCGGTCCCCAGCGCCAGATGGCCGACTGGAACTCTCCGCTTCGGAATCCGACCCCCATCACGCGGGCCGACCCAGGAGGCTCCGGACGCGGGCCACCACCCCCCCGGGAACCACTGCGATCTCCTCCCCCGTGCGCCGTCGGCGGATCTCCACCACGCCCTCCTTTACCGCCCGGCTTCCCACCGTGATGCGCAGGGGCAGTCCCAAGAGGTCGGCGTCCTTGAACTTCACGCCCGGCCGCATGTCGCGATCGTCGTAGAGGATCTCCAGCTCCGCCCCCGTGAGATCCGCATAGAGCTGCTCCCCCAGGGTTGCCATCTTGGGCTCCTTGGTATTGACCACCAGGAGGTGGATCTGGAATGGTGCGATCGTCTCGGGCCAGATGATGCCGTCCTTGTCGTGGTTCTGCTCGATGGCCGCGGCCGCGATACGGGCCGGGCCGATGCCGTAGCTTCCCATGACGATGGGCCGCTCCTGCCCTTGTTCGTCCAGATAGACGGCCCGCAGGGGGACGGAGTACTTGGTCCCGAGCTTGAAGATGTTCCCCACCTCGATCACCCGCTCCACGGCGAGAGGCGCGCCGCAGCGCCCGCAGCCATCGCCCGCGTTGGCCTCGTGCAGGTCGGCAAACTCCGCCTGGAAATCCCGGCCGGGAACAACCCCGCGCAGGTGCGCATCCGGCTTGTTGGCCCCCACCACGTAGCAGCCGGCCCGGAGGCATTCATCCGCAATGATCCGGATCGTGACGCCCACCGGGCCCACGAAGCCCGGCTCCACCCCTACCGCTTCTCGGACCTCATCCCGGTGGGCCGGCCGGAAGGGCCCGAGCACGCGCTCCAGCTTCCGCTCGCGCAGTTGCTGGTCCCCTCGCACCAGCGCCAGGACCGGGCCCTCCTTCCCTACCACCGCCAGCGACTTGATGGTGAGGGCCGGCTCGATCTTGAGGTACGCGCAGACCTCGGCGATGGTGCGGGCGTTGGGCGTGGGCACCTCCTCCAGCCCCGCCGTAGGCGGGGGGAAGGCCCCGCCGGGGCGGGGTCGTGACACGGCCAGCTCCACGTTGGCCGCGTAGCCGCACGCCCGGCACAGGGCCACCTGATCCTCTCCCGCGGGACTAGGCGCCATGAACTCGTGGGAGCCGGCGCCGCCCATCATGCCGGGGTCGCTCTCGACCACGACGTACCGCAAACCGCAGCGGTCGAAGATCTTGCAGTAAGCCTGCCGGTGGGCCTCGTACTCCACGTCCAATCCGGCCATGTCCCGGTCCAGGCTGTAGGAGTCCTTCATCACGAACTCCCGCGTCCGGAGGACACCGCTCTTCGGCCGGGCCTCGTCCCGCTCCTTGGTCTGGATCTGGTACCAGAGCTGCGGGAGGTCGCGGTAGGAATGCACCTCGTGCCCCGCAATCCAGGCGATGACCTCCTCGTGGGTCATGCCCAGGCACAGGTCCCGCTGGTTCCGGTCTTTGAGTCGGAACATCTCGTCCCCGATGGCGTCCCAGCGGCCCGACTCCTGCCACAGTTCCGCCGGATGGATCACCGGCATGGTGATCTCCTGGCCGCCGATGGCATTGATCTCTTCCCGGATGATGGCGTTGATCTTGTCCATTACCCGCTGCCCCAGCGGTAGGTACACGTAAATCCCGGCCGCCAGTTGGCGCACCAGGCCGGCGCGGACCATCAGCTTGTGACTGATGGCCTCGGCATCCGCCGGATCTTCCTTCAGGGTCGGAATGAGCGACTTGGACCACCGCATCGGGGATTCCTCCCGCAAGACGTCAGAACGGCAGCTTCACCAAGAGCAAGAATCCATTGGCCCCCAGGAAGGTAGCCAGCGCCCCAAAGATCAGGCAGGCCAGCAGGACCGCCCGGGACTCCGACAGGATCGCCACGGATCCCGGGACGATGGCGATCCGGAACAGGCCGCCGGTGCAGGCTCCGGCAACCCGGTGCCCTCCGGCATCCCGCATCCCTCCTGTTCAAACACGAAGGAGGAGGACGCTGCCGGCGTCCCCCTCCTCGAACATCATCGGCGTCCCGTCCTCGCCAGCTACGCCTCCTCCTGCTTGGCCGCCAGCGCCTTCACCTCTTCCACCAGGACGTCGGCCAACTCCGACTCCTTCACCTTCCGCACGATCTTCCCGTCTTTGATGAGGAGGCCCACGCCGTTGCCGCCGGCGATGCCGATGTCCGCCCCCCGGGCCTCGCCCGGGCCATTCACCGCGCAACCCATCACCGCCACGTTCAGCGGCCGGTTGATGTTGAGGGCCGCCAGCCGCTTCTCCACCTCTTTCGTGACACCCACCAGGTCGATCTCCACCCGGCCGCAGGAGGGACAGGCGATGACGTTGAGCCCACGCTTGCGGAGGCCCAGAGCCTTCAGGATCTCGAAGCCCGCGCGGATCTCCTCCGTGGGATCCTCAGTGAGGCTCACCCGAATGGTGTCCCCGATCCCTTCGGCCAAGAGCGTCCCGATCCCCACTGCCGACTTGATGGCCCCCGAGAAGGCGGTGCCGGCTTCGGTCACGCCCAGGTGGAACGGGTACGGCACCTGGTCGGCCAGCAGGCGGTAGGCCTCGATCATCGTCTTCGGGTCGGAGGATTTCAGCGAGATCTTCATCTCGGGGTAATTCAACTCCTCCAGGATCCGGATGTGGAACAGGGCGCTCTCCACGATAGCCTCAGGCGTCGGCTCGCCGAACCGCTGCAGCAGGTGCTTCTCCAACGACCCAGCATTCACCCCGATTCGGATGGGCACCGTGCGTTCCGCCGCCGCTTTGGTGACCTCGCGCACGCGCCAGGTGGGGCCGATGTTCCCCGGGTTGATGCGGAGGCAGTCCACGCCCCCTTCCAGGCATTGCAGGGCCAGCCGGTAGTCGAAGTGGATGTCCACGATCAGCGGGATGCGGATCTGCGACCGGATCTGCCGCACCGCGGTTGCCGCCTCGGCGTCCGGCACGGCCACCCGGACGATCTCGCAGCCGGCCGCCTCCAGGGCCCAGATCTGGTCCACCGTGGCCTGGACATCACGGGTGTCGGTCTTGGTCATGGACTGCACAGAGATCGGCGCGTTGCCGCCGACGGCCACCTTGCCTACCCGGATTTGGCGGGTCACCCGCCGCGTGTATGTGCGGGCCGAGGCGATCCGGAGGCGGACCGTCTCGGTGAATGGGCTGAAGTCAATGGCCTCGCGGCCGCCGGCCTCGAACGTCGCCCCCTGCTTCATGGTCGCCCCAACAGGCGGAAGATATCGTTGTAAAAGGCGAAGATCATGAGCCCCACCAGGAGGGCCAAGCCGACCTGCTGGGCGATCTCCCGCTTGCGCAGACTGATCGGCTTGCCGCGCAACCATTCGATCAGGGAAAACAGCAGATGCCCGCCGTCCAGCACCGGGATGGGCAGGAGATTGAGAATCGCCAGGTTGATGGACAGGAAGGCGGTGAACGATAAGAGCTGCACCGTCCCCCGCCGAACCACCTCTCCTGCGATCTGAGTGATCAGGATCGGCCCGCCGATGGTTTTGGGCGAGATACTGCCCTGGATCAGCTTCACGAAGCCCTGAACGATGACAACCGACAGTCTCGCAGTCTCTTTCACCCCATCGACCAGGGCAGCCACCGGATTCAGGCGCTGGTAGTGCGATTCGGGCGCCGGCCCGATGCCGATGAGGCCGATCTCCTCCTCTCCGGCCGCCGTCTGCTGCTTCGTCGGCCGCGGCGTCGCCTCGACCTCGAAGCGCTGCCCGTCCCGCTCCACCGTGAGGCGGACCGGCTTGCCCGGACTCCCGTGAATGGTCTTGGCCAGCTGTTCCCACTCGACGACCGGTGTCCCATTCAGGGCAAGGATGCGATCGCCGCTCCTGAGGCCCGCCTGCTCGGCCACATGCCCCGGGAGAACTTGGCCGATCCGGGTTGACAGCAGCGGGTGGAGCCCCACGTCCCACGCCTGCGTCTCCTGCCCGAAGATATCCCGTGTCGCCACTACCCGCGGCGCCAGGCGAACGTCAAAGGTCCGGCCGTCCCGCGTCATCGTGAAGTTCAGCGGTTTCCCGGACGAGGCCTGGACCGCTACCTCGACGTCGGTCCACCGCTCGATCCGCACCCCGTCCAGGGCCTGCACCCGGTCCCCGGGCAGAAGGCCGGCCTGGGCGGCCGGGGACCCCTGCTCGGGCGTCCCCACGATCGGCAGGAAATAGGGTTGTCCGACGATGGCAAAGATGCCCCAGAAGATCACCACCGGGAGCGCCAGGTTGGCCAGCGGGCCGGCCAGGATGATCCGGGCGCGCGTCCCCACGGTCTTCTGCGAGAAGGATCGCGCAGGATCGGCGGCCTCTGGCAAGGGGTCCGTCGGGTCCTCTCCGATCATCTTGACGTATCCGCCCAGCGGCAGGGCGGAGAGCAGATACTCCGTCTCTCCACGCTTCACCCCCACCAGCTTGGGGCCGAACCCCAGGGAAAACTTCAAGACCCCCACCCCCGACCGCTTGGCCACCAGGAAGTGGCCCAGCTCGTGGACGAAGATCAGAATGCCCAGCACGACGATGGCTGCCAGAATGGTCATGCCTACCCCACTCAGATCAAGACCTGAGAGTCGGGTACCCGCGCGACAGCGCGGGTGGCCGAGAGCCTGGACGCGGAATCCGATCTCGGCTCTCGGCCACCCACAGGGTACCCGGCTCTCGGTTCTCTAGTCGTGTTCTTCGAGCCGACGGCGGACCTCGCGGTCCACCTCCAGCACCTCTTCCACAGAAGAGACAGCCTGCCTCGGATGGGCGTCCAAGGCCTTTCGGATCAGTGTCGGGATCTCGTCAAAACCAATCCGGCGGCTCAGGAACCGCTGCACGGCGACCTCGTTGGCGGCGTTCAGCACCGTGGGCGATGAGCCGCCCGCTTGCGCCGCTTCGTACGCCAGATCCAGGCAGGGAAACTTCTCCCGGTCCACGGCCTCGAAGGTGAGGCCCGCCAGGTTCTCGAGGGCGAGCCGCGGGACCGCGTTCGCCCGGCGCTCTGGATAGGTCAGGGCATACTGAATCGGGACGCGCATATCCGGGACCCCGAGCTGGGCCAGCATCGAGCCGTCCACGAACTCGACCAGCGAGTGGATGATGCTCTGGGGATGGATGATCACGTCCACCTGCGTGACCGGCAGGCCGAACAGCCAGTGGGCCTCGATGACCTCCAGGCCCTTGTTCATCAGCGTGGCCGAGTCGATGGTGATCTTCTTCCCCATGGCCCAGTTGGGATGTCTCAAGGCCTCCTCCGGCGTGATGCTGGCGAAGGTGGCCCGCGGCCGCGCCCGGAACGGCCCGCCGGAGGCCGTCAGCACGATGCGCCGTAACTGGCTCGCATCGCGTCCCCCCAGGCACTGGAAGATGGCCGAATGCTCGCTGTCCACCGGCAGGATCCGGATCCCGCGCCGTTGTGCCTCGGCAGTCACCAGGTCGCCGGCCATCACCAGGCACTCCTTGTTGACCAGCGCTACGTCCTTCCCCGCCGCGATGGCGCCCATCGTGGGAAGCAACCCCGCGCTGCCCACGATGGCCGAGACCACCAGGTCCGCACCGGTGTCCGACGCCGCCCGCAGAAGGCCCGTCGTCCCCCAGCCCACCTCGGTCGACGTCCGGCCGAGCCGTCGCCGGAGTTCCCAGGCGCTGGCCTCCGTGGCCACCGACACCAGCCGGGGCGCATGGCGCCGGACCTGCGCCTCCAGCAGGTCCAGATTGGCCCGGGCCGCCAGGGCCATGACCTGGAACCGATCCGGATGGGCCGCTACGACTTCGAGGGTGCGGGTGCCGATGGAGCCCGTGGACCCCAGGATGGCCAGCCGCTTCATCACGCCTCCCGCGACGCCACGCCGTCCCGGGTGTGGGTCTTGACGCGATACATGGCCTGGTCTGCCGTGCGGATCAGTTCCTCCTGCGAAGACCCGTCGTGGGGGAAGGTGGCCACCCCGAAGCTGGCCGTGAGGGTCACGGCCAGTCCCTCGGCCGCCAGAAACCGATGGGATCGCACCGCGCGCCGCAGGCGGTGGGCCACGCGGAGGGCGCCCTCGGCCCCGGTCTCGGGCAACGTCACGACGAACTCGTCACCGCCATACCGGAAGATCCGGTCGCTCTTGCGCAGCTTGACCTGGATGAGTTTCGCCACCTCGCGCAGGACCCGGCTGCCCGCCAGGTGGCCGTGACGATCGTTAACCTCTTTCAGGTGGTCCAGGTCGAAGAAGAGGATGGAGAAGGTGCGCCCGTAGCGTCGGTCGCGCTCCAGTTCCTCATCCAGATAGGCATCCAGGTACCGGCGGTTGAATGCCGTGGTCAGGTCGTCCTGGATCGTCTTCTGCTGGAGCTCAGCGTTCTGATACAACAGCCGGGAGCGCTCCATGCAGCTCCGCAGGACAATGTCCAGCACCCCCTGCTCCACCGGCTTCGTCAGGTAATGGAACGCCCCCCGCTTCATCGCGTTCACACTGGATTCGAGGCTGCCGCCCTTCACCATAACCAGCACGGAGGCGTCGGGTCGCATCCGGAGGATCCGCGGGAGCAGTTCCAGGCCGCCGATCCGAGGCAACTTCTGGTCGACAAAGACGGCATCGTAGACAATCCCCTCGACCTTCTTGAGCGTCGCCGTGGCCGAGGCGGCGACGTCCACCTGGAATCCCCGCCGGTCGAGGAGGTCGAGGAGTTGCTGGCGGTCCTGGCGGTCCGTGTCCGCGATGAGGATCCGCCCCTGTGTCACTGGGATCGGGAAACTCCGCACATCGATCCTGGCTCGGGTCCGCCGCCTCTCGGCTCCCTTTGGAAGAAGCACAGAGCCACCTCGCTTCTGTGGCCTCACAAGCACAGCACAAGCCTCCGGCCCTTCGTGGACATCACCTGCTCGACGGCCACTCGTCACCAGAGAGAGGCGAATAGACGGATCGGGTCCCCGGCACTGTCACGGAGACCGCGAGGGAAGTGAGTATAGTGAACAAACGGGAGGGCCGCAAGGAGTTTCGATCCCCCTGAGCACCTGCAACCTCTTGCCCTCGTTGAAGTTACCGGGCGCCCGGGGGCCGCGACGGGCGCGGCGCCCCTCGGAATTCGTACACGAGTTCGCCCGGCTTCACCAGGCCCAGCTCTTCCCGGGCGATTGCCTCGACCCGACCGGGATCGGTGCGCAGCGCTCGCACCTCCTCGGTCAGGGCCGCGTTGCTCGTCGTGAGCTGCACGTTCTCGCGCTCGAGCGCCGCCTTGGTCTGGTGCATCCGATACAGCCGGACCAGGCCCCGGTTCCCTATCACCGAAGCCACCACCAGCGCCAGAAGCAGGATAGCCGCCAGACGCAGGCGCGGGCCGAACGACGCCCGATTGGGGCTAGGCAGCGCGGCCATGAACCTCCTAACTCCGATCCGAAATTACTAACTGCCAAGGACACCCAGCGCAAGCGCTGGGTACCCGGAACGCCATGAGGAGGCAATCAGGCGACCTGGCAATTTGGCAATCAGGGGTTCCAAGGTGACCGATTGCCCAGTTGCCCGATTGCCACATCATCTTTGCGGCCTTGGCGCACCAATCCGCCTGAGGCGGATGCCGTTGGTACCGGCGGTTCAAGCCTTTCCCTGGCGACGGAACCGGGACAGGGCTTCCCGCCCCAGGAACACGGCGGAGTCCCCCAGATTCTCCTCGATCCGGAGCAATTGGTTGTACTTCGCGATCCGATCCGTTCGCGAGGCCGATCCCGTCTTGATCTGGCCGGCATTGGTGGCCACCGCGAGGTCGGCGATGGTGGTGTCCTCGGTCTCGCCGGACCGGTGAGACACGACGGCCGCATACCCCGCCTTGTGGGCCGTCCGAATGGTGTCCAGCGTCTCCGTGAGCGTGCCGATCTGGTTGACCTTGATCAGGATGGCGTTCGCGATCCCCTTGGCGATTCCTTCCCGCAGGATCTTGGTGTTCGTGACGAAGAGATCGTCCCCGACCAACTGGATCTGGCCGCCGAGCCGGGCCGTCAGGGCGGCCCAGCCGTCCCAGTCGTTCTCGGCCATGCCGTCCTCGATGGAGACAATGGGATACTGGGCCACCCAGCGGGCATAGAACTCGACCATCTCCTCCGAGGTCAGGCGCTTCCCCCCTTCGCCCTCCAGGACGTAGCGGCCCTCCGTGTAGAACTCGCTGGCCGCCGGGTCCAAGGCCAGGAAGATGTCCGCGCCCGGCCGGTAGCCGGCCTTCTCGATGGCCGTCAGGATGAGTTGAACCGCTTCCTCGTTGGTCTTCAGGTCGGGCGCGAACCCGCCCTCGTCCCCCACGGCGGTGTTGTATCCCTTCTTCTTGAGAACGCCTCGCAGGTGATGGAACACCTCGGCCCCCATGCGCAGCGCCTCGCTGAACCGCTCGGCGCCGAGCGGCATGATCATGAACTCCTGGAGGTCCACGGTGTTGTCCGCGTGCTTGCCGCCGTTCAGGATGTTCATCATGGGTACCGGCAGGATCTTGGCGTTGACGCCCCCCAGGTACCGGTACAGGGGAAGGCCCGCATCGTCGGCCGCGGCTTTGGCCACCGCCAACGACACGCCCAGGATGGCGTTGGCGCCAAGCTTGCGCTTGTCCTCGGTCCCGTCGAGTTCACACAGGAGCTGATCCAGGACGGCTTGCTCGGTGGCCTCCAGTCCCACGACCTCCGGGGCGACGGTCTGGTTCACGTTCTCCACCGCCTTGATGACGCCCTTGCCCAGGTAGCGACTGGAGTCGCCATCGCGGAGTTCCAGGGCCTCCCGCGTACCTGTGGAGGCCCCAGAGGGAACGGCCGCCCGGCCGACCGCCCCGTTTTCTAGCAAGACTTCCACTTCCACCGTCGGGTTGCCCCGGGAATCCAGGATTTCACGTGCGTGCACCTCGGTGATCTCGCTCATGTCCAGGCTCCATTCGTGTTGGATGACACCGAATGAACTGCCATGGCCTCACGGCCTTCCCAATGTGAAACGGACAACGGACAAATGACCACCGGCCATCTCTCAGATTTCCCGGTTGTCAGTTGTCGGTTTTCAATTTTCAGTTCCCACGCCGATAAGGGACTTCCCCTCCGCAATTATGGCATCCAGTTGCCGCTCCGTCGAGGCCTCGGCATACAGGCGGACCACCGGCTCTGTGCCTGATGGGCGAAGGAGCAGCCAGCTTCCATCCTCCAGAACCATCTTCACCCCGTCCAGGCGGTTGACCTGAATGACCGCGCGGTCCGCCAAGCGTTTCGGCGGCTCCTCCAGCCGGGCCCGCAATCCCGCGACGACGCGTGGCTCAAGGTGGTAGTTCAGTCGCTTCGTCAGGATGGTGCCCACCTCGGCGTACAGCGCCCTGAGGAGGTCCATGAGACGCCCGCCCCCGTGGGAGGCCACCAGTTCCGCCGCCAGCAGGCAGGCCAGGATCCCGTCCTTCTCCGGCACGTGGTTCTTGACCGAGAGGCCCGCGCTTTCCTCCCCGCCAAGAACAACCTTGTCCTGGGCGATCAGTTCGCCGATGTACTTGAACCCGACCGGCGTCTCGAAGACCGGGATGTTGAGGTGCCGGGCCACCGCATCCACCAAGTGGCTCGTCGCCACGGAGCGGGCCACACCCCCCGTCCAGCCGCGAGCCTTCACCAGGTGGGACAGCAGTAGGCCCAGGAAGTAGTTGGGCTCGAGGAAGGACCCATCGGCATCCACGAGGCCGAAGCGGTCTGCGTCCCCGTCGGTGGCGAGCCCCAGGTGGGCGCCGGTCGCCACCACCCGGGATGCCAGATCCCGGAGGCCCTCGGCCGAGGGCTCTGGCGAACGACCGCCGAAGTAGGGGTCGCGCCAGTCGTGGAGGAGGGCCACGTCACACCCTCCCTCCTGAAGCAGCCTATCCAGATAGCCTCGGCCGGACCCGTAGAGAGGATCCACCACAACCTTGAGGTGCGCCCTGCGGAGCGTCGGGAGGTCCACTAGGGCGCGCAGCCGCTCCAGGTAGGCCTCCCGGGGATCGATGCGCTCGATCAGTCGAGAGGCCTCGGCCCCCACCGGCGGCATCCCGGGCGCCCCTCCTGCTTGGCGGTCGGCCAGGATGGCATTGGCCCGCGTCTCGATCTCTTTCGTGGCCGCGGGCAGGGCGGGTCCGCCCCAGGCCGCCGAGAACTTGACGCCGCTCCACTCGGGCGGATTATGAGACGCCGTGACGATGATCCCGCCCGCCGTCTGCCGACGGATGATCTCGTACGCGATCACCGGCGTGGGGGCGTCCCGATCGGTGAGGAACACCCGGATCCCCTGCGCCGCCAGGCTCTTGGCCGCCTCGGCGGCGAAGGTCTCCGACATGAACCGGGTGTCGTACCCGATCACCACGCCCCGACCTTTGGCCCCGGACTCCTGCGCCGTGACGTACTCACCGATGGCCTGGCTGACCGCCCGGACGCCCGCGAAGGTGAAGTCCTCGGCAATGATCCCGCGCCAGCCCGAGGTGCCGAACTTGATCCCGCCCATGGCCAAATCCCCTGTCACGCCGCCGGGCCGCGCGCCAGCCAGTCCTTCACCTTGTCCCGGTACGTGCCGACGATCTGCTCTGCCCGGGCCCGGCTGTCCGCCTCCGCCAGGATGTGGAAGTAGGGCTTGTCTTGGTCGGGGTAGATGGCCGCCCAGTCGGACCCCAGGTGGATCTTCACCCCGTCCACCAGTTCTACCTCCTGATCCTTGGTCTCCTCGATGAGGATGCGCATCAGCGTGCCCTTCATCTCCCAGGGACAGGGCACCTGCTCCCGGGCGGTGACGCGCTTGGGGATGTGCCGGATCGCCTCGTGCAACGTGAGGTCGTTCAGGGCGAGCATCTCCATGATCTTCAGGGTGCCCAGCATGGCATCGAAGGCCGGCAGGAAGCGGGGGAAGATGAACCCGCCGAAGGCGTCCCCCACGAACACCATGCCCTCCTGGGCGGCGGTCTCCATCAGGGCACGGGGCGCGATCTTGGTCCGCTTCACCTTGAAACCCTGAGGGGCAACCAATTCCTCCAGGACAGAGCTGGCGGTGATGGGAGCGCCGATGGTGCCGGCGGGCTGCGTCCGGGCCACCAGCAGGGCGACCACGACCAGGGCCAGATCGTCCGAGATCAGATCCCCCTTGTCGTCCACCAGGAACAGCTTCTCCGCGCCCGTGTCCAGCATGATGCCCAGGTCGGCCCCCAGGATCCGCACGATCTCGCAGAGCTGTTTCAATGAGCGCTGGAACTCCTCCGCGGTCTTGGTGATCTTCGTCTCGTCCATGTAGGCATTGAGCGCGATCACCTCACACCCCAGCTTGCCCAGGACGGCGGGGAAGATCGTGGCAGCGCTCCCGTAGGAGTAGTCGATGACCACCTTGGGCGCCCGGGCGCGGATGGCATCCTGCTTGATGAATCCCAGGATGCCCTCCTGGTAGTACTCCACGTCGTACTCGGGGAAGCTGAGGGTGCCGGTCCCCTCGATCTTGGCGCGGCGGAAATCCTCCCGGAAGAACAGGCGCTCGATCCCCTTCTCCCGATTGGCGGAGATGTCCAGCCCCCGCTCGTCGAAGAACTTGATGTCGATCAGCTCTGGGTCGTAGGGCGACTTCCGCACGTGGACGCCCGCCACGGCCCCGCGGACCCCCATCTCGTAGCGGACCAGCGGGATGGGGGTCACGCGCAGGTCGTGGACGTCCACCCCTGCCGAGAGGAGGCCGCAGATCATGGCGCGGTTGATGATGCGCGAGGTCCGGTGGGCGTCGCGGCTGGTCCGCACGACCGCGTGCTCGCGCAGCGTGGCGCCAAAGGCGGCGCCCAGCTTGGCGGCGAATTCCGGCGAGATCTCGATGTTACCCAGGCCGGTGACGCCATAGGCCCCGAAAAGGGATCGAGCCCAGCGCTCGCCCCACACCAGGCTGGTGGACAGGGTGGCCCCGTCCTCCACCACCTTCTGGGGCCAGACCTTCACGTCCGCCTTGAGGATTGACCCCTCGCCGATCCGGCAGGCGTCGCTGACCAGGGCTCCCTCGAACAGGCGGGCGCGAGCCTTGACCTCGCTGCCGCGGCCCACGACGTTCTCCTTCAGGCTGGCGCCGCGGCCGATGTACACGTTGTTCCAGAGGATCGAGTCGGCGACGACGGCCCCCTCGTCCACGATGCAGTTGTCCCCGATCACGCTGTTGATGATGCGGGCGTTGGCCTCCACCCGGGTGTTCTTCCCGATGAGGACCGCCCCCCGCAATCCGGCGGTGAAGTCCACGCGGGTGCCGCTGCCCAGCCAGATCTCCTTGTCCAGGCCCTCCACCTTGCGGCCGGGGATCTTCACCTTCACCGTCCCGGCCAGGATGTCCTGGTGGGCCAGGCGATACTCCAAGATGTCCCCCACGTCCCGCCAGTAGCCAGGGGCGATGTAGCCGAAGAGCTTCTTCCCCTCGCGCATCATCAGGGGGAAGAGGTCCTTGCTGAAGTCGAACTCGCGCTTGGGCGGGATCAGGTCCAGGACCGAGCGTTCCAGGAGGTAGATCCCAGTGTTCACCGTGTCGCTGAAGACCTCGCTCCAGGTCGGCTTCTCCAGGAAGCGGCTGATGCGGCCGTCGGGTTCGGTGATGACCACGCCGTACTGGAGCGGGTTCTCCACTCGGGTGAGGAGGATGGTGAGATCGGCGCCCCGCTCCCGGTGGAACTGGAAAGCGGCCCGAAGGTCGAAGTCCGTCAGGAGATCGCCGCTGATCACGAGGAACGACCCACTGAGGTGTGCCTCGGCGTTCTTCACCGCGCCCGCCGTCCCGTAATCCTCGGCGGCCGCGACATAGGTCATGCGCACGCCGAACTCGGAGCCGTCGCCGAAGTGGCCCTCGACGAGTTCAGGCTGGAAGTAGAGGAGGGTCACCAGATCCGTGATCCCGTGCTCGCGCAACAGGTCCACGATGTGCTCCATCATGGGCTTGTTGGCCATGGGGATCATGGGCTTGGGGGTATTTTGGGTGAGCGGTCGCAGGCGGGTCCCGAAGCCCCCAGCCATGATGACGGCGTTCATGGTGCCAGCTCCCCCTGCGCGCCGTAGCGGCCAGGCGTCGCGCAAAGCGCGTACAACGCTCGCACTATAGGCGTCGCCCGCGAGCCTTGTCAAGGCCGTTCCCTATCTTTCCGGGCACTTGCCGATCGAATTCGATCAGATGCCCCAATTCCCCCGGGCGGCCTGCCTCCAGGCATCAACAGCTCCCTTGCTCCCCATCCCCCCTGCTCCCCCGCTCCTCGGCCCCTCCGCCCCTCGGCTCTCCCCACCATTCCGCCTTCTGCGCGGACTTCGCCCCTGGTTCGGTACTTTTTCCTTGGAGAGTCAGCCGGTCTAGGCTAGATTAAGTGCATGCGGAGCGAGCCGGCTCTCTTAGAGCGCATTGCCGCCGTGGCTAGGTTCGGGCGCTATCGCTTGCGGCTGCACGCGGTTCGGCACATGCTCGTCTCCATACCCCAACCACCGTGGTGGGTGACACCGTCCAAGCGCGGGCAGAGGCGATGATCGAACTTACAAAGAAGCCGTGTTCCGAGTGTGGCGGCCGGCTCCGGCCTCGTAAGATCACGCAAGAGTTCGAAAGGGAGGGGGTACGCGTCCGGCTAGCCGGGATCCGGGCCTGGGTCTGCAGTCGGTGCGGCGAGGTGTATTTTCTGCCGGGCGGTGCGGATCGACTGGCCAAAGCAGCCCGCTCCCTCTTCGAATTGACGTTGGCAGGCCGCCAGCACCGGGGAAAGCTCACGGCTCGCGTTTCGTAGCCATTCCAACCCCGGAAACCTCCTCCCCGTCGCAGGTCTCCGTAGCTCCTCCGCCCGTGCCCTTTACTGCATCTCGGCTCACGGCTTCCGCCTCTTGGCTCTGCCCGTCATTCCGCATTCCGCACTCCGCATTCCGCATTTGCGTGCCTCTTGCATCCCCCGCCCGTTTTTGATACAAACTGACCACCCGTTCACCTCTCTCCCTGGCAACGACCCGGGGCAGCTCCCACCTGGCTGTTTCCCCGTCGGATAGAAGCTAAGCGATGCCGCTGACAGAGACGCGGTGTCCTTTCCCTTAAAGATTTGGCTCCATTCGAAACCTGGGTAATCTGTGGATGCGGAGAGCGGAGAGGCCTGAAGATCGGACGCGCCCAGCAGTGCCCGTTCTCCGGTCCCCGATCCCTAGCCCCCCTTCTCAATGGAGGGAGCTTTGAGGAATTGAGCGCCGATTCTCGCTTGAGGCTCAGCGTCTTTCTTCGGCGGGTATACTTGGGGAGTGTTGCCCCAGTTTCAATATGTGGAGCAAGTACACAACATCCCACTCCCGCAGAAGCTGCAGTCAGGGTGAATGGGATCAGGATGCGGTGCTGTGGACGAGGCGAATTGACAAAGCCACTAAAGCCGCAACGTCCCCTACTATTGACGTCCCCTACTATTGAGCGGTACCACGGGGCCCTGCTGGACCTTGCCGCTGGGGATCCGTCAAACCAGCTCGCACAGGGAAAGGCCGTAGGGCACTCGCCACTCAGTCACCCTTCTGTGTTCCTTTCGCTTTGCCCTTCGCCGATGCTGCCTTCCGCTTCGCCCAGTACGCCTTCATCCGCTGACTGACGGCCCGGCGTGCCGCAGCACTCATCCCACGCCGCCTAGCTTTTGCACGAGTGGAGGAGGCAGGGGTTCCTCGGCCCGTGTCTCCCAGTGCCTTAAGTGCGGCTCGGACCGCAGTGATCTGGCGATCGATTCGCTGTTTCTCCGCTTCCAGTTGGCGGAGTGCCTTTCGGAGTGGTGCAGTCAGTTTCTGGACCATTGGTGGGTCCTCCATGAATGCGGGTGAAGAGCAAAAAGCTCGCACTGACATCTCCCCTATACCTTGATCGCGGGCCGGTGACAAGTCAAAACGGAGTAGGTCTG
>CAZXXV010000005.1:4457-24753 GCA_964644725.1 uncultured bacterium | reverse complement strand
TGGGCGGCGTCCTCGATGACGGTGAGGTTGCGGGAGCGCGCGATGGCGTGGATCGCTTCCATGTCGCAGGGAAGCCCGGCGAAGTGGATCGGCAGAATGACCTTCGTCTGCGGCGTGAGTGCCGCTTCCACCGCGGCCGGATCCAGGTTCAACGTCTCGGAATCCACGTCGGCGAAGACCGGCCTCCCCCCACAGTACAGGATGCAGTTCGCGGACGCCAGGAACGTGAGGGGCGAGGTGATGACTTCATCCCCAGGCCCGATCTCGGCCGCATCTGCGGCGCCGTGCAGCGCGGCTGTGCCCGAGCTGAACGTCACGGCGTACCGGGCGCCCACGACCTCGGCGAAGGCCTGCTCGAATCGGGCGACGGTGGGGCCGTTGGTGAGCCAATCCCCGCGCAAGACGTCCACAACGGATTGGATGTCGGCCTCGTTGACCTCTTGGCGACCGTAGGGAAGCATCCGCTCCCGGACCGGCCGCCCACCGTGCAAGGCCAGCGTGTCGGAGTCGCTCATCCGGGTACCCTCTGCGTGCCCCCTTGGGTCCCCCTTCGGGTGACCCCCTGGCTACCCCGTTGGGTGCCCTCACCGTACTGCCGCTGGTAGTAGGCTTGATATTCGCCGGACAGGATCTCCTGCCACCACTCCGAATGCGTCCGGTACCACTCCACCGTCTGGCGGAGTCCTTCGGCAAAGGGGATGGCCGGCGTCCAGTCCAGTTGCCGGCGGATCTTGGTCCAGTCCAGGGCATAGCGGCGGTCGTGACCGAGGCGATCCTTCACGTGCCGGAGGAGGGTCTCGGGTCGTCCGGTGAGGGCCAGGATCTCCCGGGCCACGTCCAGGTTCACCCGCTCGGCGCCGCTCCCGATGTTGTACACCTCTCCGGGTTGGCCGGCTTCCAGGATCCGCGCGAGTGCCCGGCAGTGGTCCTCCACGTGCAGCCACTCCCGCACGTACAACCCGTCGCCATAGATGGGCAGCGGCTCCTCCCGCAACGCGTTCACGATCATCAGCGGGATGAACTTCTCGGGGAACTGGTAGGGGCCGTAGTTGTTGCACGTGCGGGTGATGATGACCGGCAGGCCGTAGGTCACGCAATACGCCCGGGCCAGCACGTCCGCCCCGGCCTTGCTCGCAGCGTAGGGGCTGTTGGGGAGGAGGGGCGAGTGCTCTGTGAAGTTGCCCGATGCGGGGAGGCTCCCGTAGACCTCGTCCGTGGAGATGTGGAGGAAAAGGCGGGCCTTGGATTTCCGGGCCGCATCCAGGAGCACCCGCGTGCCCTGCACATTCGTTCGGATGAAATCATCCGCTTGCTGGATGGAACGATCCACGTGCGATTCGGCGGCGAAGTGGACGATGACTTCCGCCCCGTGGACCTCCAGAGCTTCGTTTACCACCTTCTGGTCACAGATGTCGCCGCGGACGAAGACGTAGCGCCGGTCGCCCTCGAGATCGGCCAGGTTGCGGGGGTTCCCGGCGTAGGTCAGCTTGTCGAGGTTCACGACGCGGACGGCCGGGTGGGCGAAGAGGATGTGGCGAATGAAGTTCGACCCAATGAAGCCCATGCCGCCCGTGACCAGGAACGTTCCCGCCAGCTCGCTCATCGCTCTCTCCTACCCCTCCCCGTCCCTCTCGCTGTCCCTGTCCCTGTCGGCTTTCGTCCTTCAGAGTGATCGCTTGCACGCGTCCACCACCTCGTCCACCTGGGCGTCCGTCAGCTCCGGGTAGATGGGGAGACAGAGGACCTCCCGGGCCGCCCGCTCCGCCTCGGGGAAATCACCCACCCGGTATCCCAGGTCACGGTACATCGGCTGCAGGTGCAGGGGGACCGGATAGTAGATCGTTGTCCGCACGCCCAAGCCGGCCAGGCGTCGCTGCACCGTGTCCCGATCCGGGACGCGGATCGTGAACTGGTGATACACGTGGACGTAATCCGGAGATTCCGTCGGCAGCCCGATCGGGAGGGCCGCCAGCCCCTCCCGGTACCGGACGGCAGTGGCGCGCCGCCTGGCATTCCACTCCGCCAGGAAGCGGAGCTTGACGCGCAGGATTGCTGCCTGGATCTCATCCAGGCGGCTGTTGAATCCCAGTTCCTCGTGGACGTACCGGTCTCGACCGCCATAGACCCGCAGTCGGAGGATGCGCTCGCCGAGGGCAGGATCTTGCGTCGTGGCCAGCCCCCCGTCGCCGAAGGCGCCGAGATTCTTGGTGGGGTAAAAGCTGAAGCAGCCCACGTCCCCCAGGCCGCCCACGCGGCGTCCACGGTACTCCGCGCCGATCGCCTGCGCCGCATCCTCTACCACGCGCAGCCGGTGCTCCCGGGCGATGCGGAGCAGGGGATCCATGTCGGCGGAGAGGCCGTACAGATGCACCGGCAGCAGGGCTTTCACGCGCCCCTCGGGCTTCGGGCCGGGGCCCATGCCGGCAAGGTAGTCTGCCGCCCGATCGGGATGCAGCGCGAAGGTCCCGGGGTGGATGTCCGCGAAGACTGGGCGGGCACCCGTGTAGGAGATGGCCGTCGCGGTGGCCACGAAGGTGAAGGGGGAGGTGAGGACGAAATCTCCCGCGCCGATTCCCAGGGCGCGGATCGCCAGATGCAGGGCATCCGTTCCGGAGGCGAGCGTGATGGCCCGCGCGACACCGAGGAATGTGGCCAAGTCCTGCTCCAGTGCCCGGACGTTGGGCCCCAGAACAAACTGTCCGCTCTCCAGGACAGACTGGAGCGCGTCGTCTATCGCTTGCCGGATGCGTTGGTACTGTGCCTTCAGGTCAAGGACTGGAACTGCCAACGGTGCGTCCTTTCCGGACTCGCTCGCAAATAGCTGAAATCATGCAGATTCTATTCCAGAAACGAAAAACGGCACTGGGGGGGCCCGCAGCACCGGTGAAAAGAGTCTGCGGGGCTCAGAAATACCTGCAAAAATCAGCAGTTGTCAAGGGAAAAGGGTCAGAGAAAGCCGTACCTGGAAATGCCGATTAGCCGCGGTTGCTCTGGAAGTGTCTTATCAGCGCGTCAGCCAGGGCCGGGATGGTATAGTTTTCGGGCACGACATGGCTGACGATTCCGTGCCGGGCGGCGGTCTCGGCGGTGATGGGGCCGATGCTGGCGACGACCACACTTTTCAGGAGCTCTCTGGCTTCCTCGCCCACCAGGTCGAGGAAGTGCTTCACCGTCGAGGAACTGGTGAAGGTGACGGCGTGGATCTTCCCGTCCCGGAGCATGGTCCGAAGCCCCTCCGTGTCTGGGGCGCCTTTCACCGTGCGATAGGCCGGCACGACGTCCACCAGGGCGCCGCGCCGCGTGAGCTCTTCCGGGATGACCTCCCGCGACTCGGCGGCCCGGGCCAGGAGCACCCGAGATCCGCGCAGGTCATCAGTCCCAATGGCCTCGACCAGGGCCTCGGCCTTGAATTCCGTCGGAACGATGTCGGCCCGAATGCCCAGCGAATGGAGGGCTGCGGCTGTGGCCGGCCCGATGGCGCACACCGTGATCCCGGCAAGGTCGCGGATATCCCGGCCGGCGGCCTGCAGCCGCTGCCAGAAGAACCGCACGCCGTTGGCGCTCGTGAAGATGACCCAGCGGTACTCGCGAAGCCGTCCGATGGCCGCGTCCAAGGGCGCCCAGCTCTCCGGTGCCGTGAAGGTGATGGTGGGGAACTCGACGACCTCGGCCCCGGCCGCCTCGAGGACGGCCGCGAAGCTGCTGGCCTGTTCCCGCGCCCGCGTGATCAGGATCCGCTTTCCCGCGAGGGGGAGCGCCTCGAACCAGCGCAGCTTCTCCCGAAGGGCCACCACCTCACCCACCACAATCAGGGCTGGCGGCTTCATCCCCCGGCATTTGTCCGCCAGGTCTGCCAGCGTGCCGGTCACCACCTCCTGCTCGGCCCGCGTCCCCCAGCGGATGACGGCCGCGGGCGTGGAGGGCGAGCGGCCGTGCCGCATGAGCTTTCCCACGATCTCGGGGAGCTGGCCCACCCCCATGAAGAAGACCAGCGTTCCAATCCCGGTGGCGATCTTGTCCCAGGCGATGCTGGTCTCCTCCTTCGCGGGATCCTCGTGGCCCGTGACGAAGGCCACCGTCGAGGTGAAATCCCGGTGCGTGAGGGGGATTCCAGCATAGGCGGGTGCCGCCACGGCGGACGTCACGCCGGGCACCACCTCGAAGGGGATGCCTGCGGCCGCCAGTTCCTCGGCCTCCTCCCCGCCGCGGCCGAAGATGAAGGGATCGCCCCCCTTGAGCCGAGCGACGACCTTTCCCTCGCTGGCCCGCGCCACCAGCAGGCGGCCGATCTTCTCCTGGGGAAGGGTATGCTGGTCCGCCTGCTTGCCCACGTAGATCAGTTCGGCATTGGGCTTCGCGTAGCGGAGCAGCCGGGGGTTGGCGAGGTAGTCGTACACCACGACGTCCGCCTCTTCCAGGCAGCGCTTGCCCTTGAGCGTGAAGAGGCCGGGATCCCCTGGCCCCGCGCCGATGAGATAGACCTTGCCAAGGTACTCGCCCACGTTTCCCACCGTCACTCCACCGTCATGGGTCAGGTGCGCCCGAGAACGGCCTGCAGGATCTCCGTGGCCCCGCGGGCGAGGAGATCTTCCGCCAGGGCGATCCCCACCGCCTCGGCCTGATCCTGCGGCCCGCGCCGCTCGCCCCTGACTAGCCGCATCCCGTCCGGACTCGCCACCAGACCGCGGAGCAGGAGGCGTCCCTCGGTGATCTGGGCATGGGCGGCAAAGGGAACCTGGCAGCCGCCTTCCAGGCGCCGAAGAAACGCCCGCTCCGCCAGGACCGCGGCGTGTGTTGGCGGGTGATCCAAGGACGCGACGACCGCTGTCGCCGCCGGATCACCCTGTCGCATCTCGATTCCCAACGCCCCTTGCCCAATGGCGGGCAGGCAGACCTCCGGCGAGAGGAACTCGGTGATCCGGTCCATCCAGCCCAGCCGCTTGACGCCGGCCGCTGCCAGCACGATGGCATCCAGCCCTTCGCTGGTGAGCTTGCGAAGGCGCGTGTCCAGGTTTCCCCGCAGGGGGACGATGGTCAGGTCGGGTCGGTGATGGAGCAGTTGGGCCTGGCGCCGCAAGCTGCTGGTCCCCACCCGTGCCCCCCGGGGCAGATCCCTCAACCGGGCGCCCGTCCGGGAGATCAGCACGTCGAGGGGGTCCTCGCGCTCGGTGACGGCCACGATGGCGAGGCCTGCAAGCAGATCGGTCGGAACGTCCTTCATGCTGTGGACGGCCAGGTCCACCCGGTGATCCAGGAGGGCCTCCTCGATCTCCTTGAGGAAGAGGGCCTTGCCCCCAACCTGGGCCAACGGCACGTCCAGGATCTTGTCGCCCATCGTCTTGATCGTTTCGAGTTTCAGACCGAGGCCGGGGAGGGCGGCGCGGAGCCGTTCCGCCACGTGATTCGCCTGCCACAGGGCGAGCTGCGAACCGCGCGTCCCGATTACCAAAGACCGGGGGCCGGGGGTCAGGGACCGGGGGTCGGGGATCGGCTCTCGGCTCACGACTCTCGGCTCTTCCGACCGCGTCACTTCTGCTTCTCCTCCAGCCCGAACAGCCGGCGCAACACGCTGGTGTACAGGTGGCCGTCCTGGAGGGCCGCGCGTCGTTTCAGCTCCGTCATCGGCTGGTGGAGAATCTTGTTGACCATGGTGTGACTCATGGCCGTGATGACCTCACGCTGCTCGGGCGTCAGGTCGCCCATCCGGCCCAGGGCCTTCTGCAACTCTGTGCCGCGGATCTCCTCAACCCGCTGCCGGAGGGAGACGATGGTCGGCACCACATCCAGCGAGCGCAGCCAGTTGAGGTACACCCCGACCTCGCGGTCGATAATGGCCTCGGCCCGCTCCGCCTCCCGGCACCGTTCCTTCAGATTGGCCTCCACCACCGACTGCAGGTCGTCGATGTTGTAGAGGTAGACGTTGTCCACCTCGTTGCAGGCGGGATCGATGTCGCGCGGGTCGGCGATGTCGATGAGGAAGATCGGCCGGTGGCGACGCTGGTGGATGATGGCCTGCATGTCCTCCTTCTTGAGGATCACGTGGGGCGCGCTGGTGGCGCTGATCACGATGTCGGCCCCCACCATCTCCTGCCGGAAGCTTTCGAAGGTCACGGCGCGACCGGAGAACTGCTGCGCCAGGGCGACCGCGCGGTCGTAACTCCGGTTCGCCACGAGGACCGAGCGGACGCCGTCGTCCAGCAGGTGGCGCAGCGCCAGCTCCGCCATCTCGCCGGCGCCGATGATGAGCACGGACCGGCCGGTGAGATCGCCGAAGATCTTCCGTGCCAGCTCGACCGCGGCCGAGGACACGGACACAGCCGAGCTGGCGATGCCGGTCTCGCTCCGCACCCGCTTGGCCACGTGAAATGCCTGCTCCAGGAGGTTGTTCAGAATGATGCCGGTGGCCTCCCGGGCTTGGGCGATGGAATACGCGGCCTTGACCTGGCCCAGGATCTGTGGCTCGCCCACTACCATGGAGTCCAGGCTGGAGGCGACGCGGAACACGTGCCGCACCGCGTCCGCGGCCGTGTAGGTGTAGAGCTTGTCAACGAACTCGGCCTTCGCCAGGTTCCGGTACGTGGCCAGGCAGTCGGTGATCGCCTCCGCTGCCCTCTTGACTTGGCCTTCCGTCACCGCGTAGACCTCGACCCGGTTGCATGTGGCCACCAGCATCCGCTCCACGACTTCCGGCGAGTCCCCCATCATCTCCAGGGGCTTGGGCAGATCCTGCTCCGGAACATTGAGCCGCTCGCGGAGCTCAATCGGCGCCGTCTTGTGGCTCAACCCGACAACGAGAATTTCCATGACCGAAAAACCGGAGGCGCCTACAGGATCCGTCCAGTTCTGAGCAGGCTGACGCCGACCAGCGTGAACAGGACCAGGCAGAATCCGATGATCGCCAGGATGGCGGCCTTGCGCCCCCGCCAGCCCGCGGACAACCGGGCGTAGAGCAGGCCGCCGTAGATTAGCCAGCTCAGGATGGACCAGGCCTCGCGCCCGTACAGGGGCAGGAAGGAGCCCCGCGTGTACTCGGCCCAGATGGAGCCGGTGATGAGCGCCAGCGTGAGCAACGGGAAGCCGAACAGCAGCGACTTCACACCGACGTCATCCAGCAGTTCCAGCGACGGCAGCCGGAAGTGTATCCGCCCCGGGTGCCGGGACTTCAGCTGTCGTTCCTGCAGGATGTACATCAGGCCCGTGCAGAAGGTGAGGGCGAAGGCGGCGTTGCCGAGAATGGCCAGGGCCACGTGCACCCACAATCCCACACCCTGGAGGGTCGGCCCCAGATCCGCGATGCGGCGGGGGAGGGCCGCCGCCACCGATCCGGCCAGGAGCACCATGGGCAGGACGAAGGCCCCGATGACGCGGTTGCCGTAGCGGAACTCGGTGACGAGGTAGATCAGGACGATGGCCCAGGCGAGGAAGGACAGGCTCTCGTACAGGCTGCCCAGGGGCGGCCGGCCCAGCGTGTAGATCCGGAAGATGTGGGACAGCGTGTGCGCGCCGAACCCGGCCAGGGTGGCGTAGGTGGCGACCCGGCCGAGACTCGGCCGCTGGCTGGCGATGTGCAGGAGGTAGTGCAGCGTCCCGAGCAGATATCCGAGGAGGGCGAGATAGAAAAAGAAATGATCGACGGCCATGGTTGCCCCACCCGGTGCGCTAGGTCCCGGCCCCCGCCCGTGGGGGAAGCTTCACGAGCTCTTCGATCCGCGCCGCCAGCGCGGCCGAGTCGCCGCGGGCCGCTTCCTCGAAGAGGTCCGATTCCACGGCCCGGCGATAGGTCGCCTGCCGCTCCTCCGGGTCGGCAATGGCCTCCCTGGCCCGCTCCCGGAGGAGGCGCAGGGCGGCCACGAATGCCTCGTACTCCGGGCCGATGGTCTGTTCCAGCCGCTGCCGGAGCTTCTTGGCCAGGGCCGGGCTGCCGCCGCCGGTGGAGATGGCGATGGTCAGGTCGCCGCGACGGATGACCGAGGGGACGAGGAAGCTGCAGGCCGCAGGATCGTCCGCCACGTTCACCAGGCGCCCGGCGCTCTTGACCCGCTCCGCGACCTCCCGGTTCACCTGCGGATCGTCCGTGGCCACCACCACCAGGAAGGCGCCGGGGAGATCCGAGGCCCGCACGGGCCGGCGTCGCAGGCGGATCCGCCCCGACGACGCCAGCGCCGTCAGGCGGGCGGTCGCCCTCGGGCTCACCACCTCGACGCCCGCCCCGCACTCCACGAGGAGCGCGACCTTGCGCTCCGCCACCGCCCCGCCGCCCACCACCAGGCAGTGTTTCCCCGTGAGGTCCACCATCATCGGATAGAACTTCCGCATGTCTCGGGATGGGCCAGGCCCACGGCGTGATCCGCCCGGTGGCAGACCGCTGGGCTTTCCTTGGTGATCTGTCAGGGGTGCCGCTGGCGAGGTGCCCCCTCCCCTCTACTCCTTGCCTTTCTTGCCCGAATTGAGGAGGCCCTTGACCTCTTCCACAAACTGGTGGACATCCTTGAACTGGCGATAGACCGACGCGAACCGGACGTAGGCGACCTCGTCCAGATCGTGGAGGCGCCGCATGATGAGCTCGCCCACTTCGCTGCTGGAAATCTCGCGATCCGGTTTCTCCGCCAGGCGCCCCTCGATGTCGTCCACGATCGCCTCGAGCTGGGCCACGCTGACCGGCCGCTTCTGCGTGGCCTTCAACAGGCCGCTGAGCAGTTTGTGCCGGTCGAAGGGCTCACGGCGCCCGTCCTTCTTCACCACCATGAAGTGAATCTCCTCGATCCGCTCATACGTGGTGAAGCGGCGGTGGCATTGCAGGCACTCCCGGCGGCGGCGGATGACTTCGCCGTCCTTCCCCTCCCGGGAGTCCACCACTTTCTCCGACAGGTGACCGCAATAGGGACAGCGCACCGTGATCGCTCCGCAGCGGGTTAGGCCGAACTCGGCCACCGATCAGGGCAGAAGCCGCTCCTGGTAGAGCGGGAAGGCGGCGGTGAGTTCCCGCACCTGACCCGCCACACGCGCTTGCCGGTTGGCGTCCTCGACGTCCGCCAACACCTCGGCGATGAGGCCCGCCACCTGCCGCATCTCGGCCTCGCGCATGCCCCGCGTCGTGAGGGCGGGGGTCCCCAGCCGGATGCCCGAGGTGACCGTGGGCGGTCGCGTGTCGAAGGGGATGGCATTCTTGTTCACGGTGAGGCCAGCCTTGTCCAGTGCCACTTCGGCCACCTTGCCCGTGAGGCCCTTGGACGCGACGTCGACCAGCATCACGTGGGTATCGGTACCACCCGAGACGAGGCGGAAGCCCTGGGCGATGAGGGCCTCGGCCAGGGCCTTGGCGTTTGCCACGATCTGGCGCTGGTACTCCCGGAACTCTGGGGTCAGGGCCTCCTTGAAGGCCACCGCTTTGGCCGCGATGACGTGCATCAGCGGCCCCCCCTGCATCCCTGGGAACATCGTCTTGTTGACGGCCGCGGCCAGTGCGGTTTTGCACATGATCACGCCGCCCCGCGGGCCGCGCAGGGTCTTGTGGGTCGTCGTGGTGACCAGGTCGCAGTGGGGGATGGGTGACGGGTGCAGTCCCGCCGCAATGATCCCAGCGGGATGCGCGATGTCTGCCATGAGGTACGCACCGATCTCGTCCGCCACCGCCTTGAACGCGGCGAAGTCGAGCGTGCGGGGATAGGCGCTTCCCCCCGTGACGATTAGCTTGGGTCGGTGCTCCTTGGCCAGGCGCCGGACCTCGGCCATGTCGATCTGCTCGGTGGTCTTGTCCACGCCGTAGGCGATCACCTTGAAGAAGCGGCCCGAGAAGTTGACCGGGCTGCCGTGGGTGAGGTGGCCGCCGTGCGACAGGTTGAGCCCGAGAATGGTGTCTCCGTGTTCAAGCACCGAGAAGTATGCCGCCATGTTGGCCTGGGCCCCGGAGTGCGGCTGCACGTTCACGTGGTCGGCCCCGAAGAGTTGCTTGGCCCGCTGGATGGCCAGCGTCTCGGCCATATCCACGAACTCGCAGCCCCCGTAGTAGCGCTTGCCCGGGTATCCTTCGGCATACTTGTTGGTCAAGGGCGATCCCGTCGCCTCGAGCACAGCCTCACTGACAAAATTTTCTGAGGCGATCAGCTCCAGCTTGGTCGCTTGGCGCTCCGTCTCGAGGCGGAGGACCTCTGCGATCTCCGGATCCACGTCAATCAATCGCTTCACAGATCGTCCCCTCCGTGCAGCCTGCGAGGTTTTCGAACCCTTCGAACGATCAAGGCAGTCTAGCCCTGGGGGCAGTGCCTGTCAAGGAGAAGGCCGGCAAAAGGTGGACAGATCGGGACTCCTTGAGGCCCGTAGGCGCCCGAGGCTGTGCAGGGGAGATTCGCGCTGGAGGTCAGAGCTTCTGGCTGGAGACCGGCCCCTCGACTGCCGTTCCCGTTTCCCGGAGAAGCGTCACCGTGAAAGTGGTGCCCCTTCCCAGCTCGCTTTCCACGTGGACCTGTCCCTGGTAGAGATCCACGATCCGCTTGACCAGGGAGAGTCCGAGGCCGGTGCCTTCGGTCCCTAGTTCCTTGACGTTGGCGGCCCGGTAGAACTCGTCGAAGATGTGTGGCATGGCCTCCGGTGAGATACCGATTCCGGTGTCCGAGACCACGATCGTGATCTGGGATTCGCTGGCCTTGAGCGCCAGCGACACTTTCCCTCCGGAGGGGGTGTACTTGACGGCGTTTTCCAGCAGGTTGCCCAGGAGTCTGAGCATGTCCTCTTCGATGGCGGGGAAGGGGAGTGGAGTCTCCGGCAGGTCCAGCGTGAGCATAATCCCCCGCGCCTCCGCCTCCGCCTGTATGACCTCGGCCACCCGCCGCACGGTGTGCGCCAGATTCAGCTCCGTCTTTCGGTGGGTGGGCAGCCGGTCCTTGAGCGCCCCGAGTGCCAGCAAGTCGCGAAGCAATTCCTGGAGACGGGCCATCCGGCGGGCGGCGCGGTCGATGAGGACCTGCTGCCGCTCGTTTAGTTTGCCCGCATAGCCGCCCTGGAGGACGGCGAGTTGCGATTGGACGGCGGCCACCGGGGCCTTCAGTTCGTGGGTCACGGCGAAGATGAACCGAGACTTGGCCTCTTCCAGCTCCTGCAACTGTCGGTAGGCGCGGGCGTTCTGGATGGCGGCGGCACCCTGGCTCGCCAGCGCCATGAGGAACTCCGTTTCCTCCTGGGTGAAATGGCGTACCTCGCTGGTGTAGACCCTCAGCACGCCGATGGCCTGGTCGAGCAGCATCATAGGGACGCTCAGGACAGAGCAGATGCCCTCCTTGCGTGCTTCCTCGGGGTACTGGAATCGGGGGTCAATGGTCGCATCCAGCAGGGCCACGGCCTTCCCCTGGAGGGCCAGCCGATCCATCTCACCCCGCTGCGGGTCCACCTTGCCCTTGGTGAGGTAGGCATCGCTGAGCCCGTAGGCGGCACTGACCTCCAGGAAGCGCCGCTCCTCGTCCAGCAGCCGGATGGAGCTGGCCTTCACCCCCATGGCCTCGGTGGCTTGGCGGACGATGGTGGAGAGCACCTGCGACAGGTTGAGGGAGGAGTTGACCGCCCGGGAAGTCTCGTACAGGGTCCGCATCTTCTGATAGGCGTCCTCCAGGTTCTGCTTCAGCTCCGCCAGCTCGCGCGTGCGACGGACCATCTCCCCGGTGATGGAAGTGGCCAGGTAGATGGAGACCAGGATGGCGCTGACAAAGAAGCCCAATCCCGCCGCCAGGAACCACGGACCTTGCAGGCGTGGATCGTGAAACTCCGGGATCGGCCGATGAGGGACGACTCCCCAGGATTCGAGGAGGGCCAGCCCCACCACCAGAACGACGCCGATGGCGGCCAGCAGAAACGACGTTCGCCTCCGCAGCAGGATGCTGGCGACGATGGCGTTAAAGATGAAGTACGAGAGGGCGGGACTTTCGATCCCGCCGGTGTAATGGACCACCAGGGTCAGGGCGAGCCAGTCCAGCAGGATCTGGAGGGCGGCGAAGTGGCTGAAGGTCTGGATGGAGGCGCTATGATTGCCGCGCAGGATCCTGAGGCGCCAGGTGAAGACGAGGTTGTAGGCCAGGATGGCGACCCCGATGAGGCACAGCTCGACCCAGGGGATGGTGAAGGACAGCAGGTGTTTCGCGATCAGGGTGAGGCTGATGACCGCGGCCGCAGCCACCCAGCGCAGGAGGATGAGCCAGGATACCCGAGCGATGAGTTCCGCTTCCAGGGGGAGGCGGTAGGCCGCTGTCTCCACGCCTGGCCGTGTCACCCCGTCCTTATCGGGCATAGAGCCCCCCTCAGGGTCTCCAGTGCGAAGCATCGATTACGTCGGGACACGCGGGAGGATCACGGCAAGCCCGCGACGCGACGGGCCCTCAATTCCGAGCGCGAACGCGTCATCCTCTGATCGCACATCCGCAACGCTCTGGATGCCGACTTCGTCCCGCGCCCCAGAAGGCATCCGGGTCCCTGCGTCCACGGGACGGAAGGCGACAGGCCCTACTTGAGCTTTTCCCGCAGCGTGGACAGCAAGATGTCCGGCTGAATCGGCTTCTGGAAGACGCCGGCCAGCCCGAGGTCGGTGTAGTCGATGGCCATGAAGAACTGGTCCCCGGCGGAGCTCAACAGGTAGATCGGGGCGGTATTGCCCAGCAGCCTGAGCTCCTTGACAAAACCCGTGCCGGAATCGATTTCCTCCATCATGAGGTCCACGATGATGAGATCGGGTCTGGTTTCCTTGTACTTCTTGAGCCCCATCTCGGCCGAATCCGCCTCCTCTATGAGGTAGCCGCCTGCTTCCAGGATCAAGCGGATGGTATCGAGGAAGTCCTGGTCGTCATCGATGCAGAGAATTATGTGCTTTCCGTTTCTCATGGGCAGGTCCTCAAGTGTGCTGGCGATTCGACAACCTCGTCCGCTGAAACCGCCGCGTCAAAGGTGCAGTCCTTCAAGACGGGCGTGATGAACCGGAGCGCCGCCGCAAGATTCTCCCGGGCCTTCTCGGACAGGATCTCGCCAAATTCATTGAAGCGGTAGCCCCGGATCCCGAGCGCGTAGCCCCTGGTGTCCGCATGGAAGAGGTCGCGGGCCAGGGCGACCACGGCCTCCGGCTCGACACTGTGCGTGCTGAAGGTGGTGTGCTCCATCGGACGGACCGCCGTGAAGAAGAACGGTTCGGGGCCGCGCACGGAGGCGTCGGCGAAGACGACGTACTCGTGCTCGGCCGCCGTGGCCGCATCCTCGACGGTCAGTTGATAATCGGACTCCACCGTCACGCCGGGGATCTGGAGCCGTTCGACCGCCTCGGCCAGGGCCGGCCCCAGACCGTCGTCCAGGCGACCCGGGTTCCCGTAGCCAATGACGAGGACCCTATTCGGCATCCTCTCCGCACCCCCGGCTCTTCCGATGCAGGAGGCGACCCTCGCTGTCCACCACCTCGACGATCAGGGCCATCTGGCCCATAGCGTGCGTCGCGCAGGACAGGCACGGGTCGTACGCCCGGATGGCCACCTCGATCCGGTTCAGCAGGCCCTCGGTGACCTCCGTGCCGGACAGATACGCCCGGGCCGTGTCTTCCACCGCCCGGTTCATGGGGGTGTTGTTGTTGGTCGTGGAGACGATCAGATTGCAGCGGACGACCTGGTCATTCTTATCGACCGTGTAGTGATGGAACAGCGTCCCACGCGGGGCCTCGATCAGCCCAACGGCCTCGCCGCGCCGCACGCCCTTGACCACGAGGTCGGTGCCCTGCAGGTCGGGGTCGTTCAGGAGGGTTTGGATCTTCTCCGCCGAGTGGAGCAGTTCGATCATACGCGCCCAGTGGTAGGCCATGGACATGTTGTTGGGCTTGCCCCCGCTGAGGGCCATGAACTCCTTGCGGCCGGCCTCTGCCTCTGGGGTGTCGATGAAGTCGCAGGCATTGATCCGTGCCAGCGGCCCGACGCGGTACCAGCCCTGCTCGGGGCCGAGCGACTTGATGAAGGGGAACTTCATGTAGGACCAGGGCTTGACTTCCTCGGCGATGTAGTCGATGTAGCGCTGGTAGTCCACCTGGTCGAAGATCTTGCGGCCGGCCGCGTCGATGGCGCGCAGATTCCCGTGGTACAGGTCCATGGCGCCGTCCGCGCGGACCAGCGAGACGTGGTTGGAGTCGAAGGATCCGAAATCGGCCAGCTCCTTCAGGTGGTCAGACGTGTAGTCCCTGGCGATCTTCAGGGCGCCACGCGACCAGGTCGCGATTTGCTCGATGTCCTTGAGGAACCCGTCGCGCTCGGCGATGGACAGGTTCTTGTTCACGCCGCCGGGGATCGCGCCGGTGCCATGGATCTTCTTCCCCGCGGTGGCCTTGATGATCTCCTGGCCGTACTTGCGCAGCATGACCCCCTGGACGGCGAGGTCCGGGTACTTCTTGGCCACGCCGATGACGTTGCGGATGGTCGGGTCCGCGTCGAACCCGAAGAGCAGGTCCGGCGAAACCAGGTGGAAGAAGTGGAGCGCATGGGACTGCAGCATCTGGCCGTAGTGCATGAGCCGACGCATCTTCTCGGCCGTAGGCGTGAGGTTCTCCCCGCCCACGATCCGGTCCATGGCTTTGGCCGCCGCCAGGTGGTGGCTGACGGGGCAGATGCCGCACAGCCGCTGGACCAGCACCGGCACCTCCCAGAAGGGCCGGCCCTGGATGAAGCGCTCGAAGCCGCGGAACTCCACGATGTGGAGCCGGGCCTGTTTCACCTGCCGCTCCTCATCCAGCAGGATGGTAACCTTGCCGTGTCCTTCGACACGCGTGACGGGTTCGATGACGATCTTCCGGGTCGATGGGGCGACTATGGCCATCGTCGTGTCTCCACGCTCAATCGTACTTGATGAGTTCGTACGGCAGAGTGATGGGCTGGTTCTTGAGCAGCGCCGTGAGCGCTGCCCAGATGGCATCCGCCGGCGGCGGGCAGCCCTGCAAGTGGTAGTCGATCTTGACAACCTCGTGGCAGGGGTAGACCTTGTTGAGCAGCAGCGGGATGTCCGGATCGTTGGGGTACTCGTCCGTGGGATTGTACACCGTGGGCCCGTTCCGGTAGGCCTCGTCCAGGCACTCCTGGAGTGGGATGGTATTCCGCATGGCGGGGATGCCGCCGCAGATGGCGCATTCGCCCACCGACACCAGGATGTCGCAGTGCTTGCGGAAGTCGCGCAGCACGCGCACGTTCTCCTCGTTGCAGCACCCGCCCTCGATGAGGCCGATGGCGCAGCGGCCGGTGAACTCCTTGATATCATTGATGGGGGACTTGTCGAAATCCACGAGTTCGATGAGCTGCAGGATACGGTCGTCGATGTCGAGGATCGACATGTGACATCCGAAACAGCCCGCCAGCGATGCCGTTGCCACCTTGGGTTTCGCCATGGCTGCGTTCCTCTCCCTTATCGGTCCCCCGCGGCCTGCCGCTTGGCCTCGATGTCCGAGCCGATGGGCTTTACGTCGTAGAGGCGTTGGCCAATCGGCACCTTGTAGCCCTCCCGTTTGCGCAGGATCGCGCCGACCGGGCAGATGTCCACCGCCTTGTCCGCGGTCCCCAGATTCGTATCCGCCAGCCGGACCTCGGCATTCACCCAGATCTTCTTGTGCTGGCCCCGGTCCACGAACTGGAACACGTGCTTCCCGTCCAGGTCGCGCGACGCCCGGACGCAGCGGGCGCAGAGGATGCAGCGGTTGCGGTCGATGAGGACGTCGGGATGGCTGGCGTCGACGTCCCGATGCGGGAACTGGTACGGGTACCGCGGGGCCAGGATGCCGAGGCGGTAGGCCATGGCTTGGAGCTCGCAGTTGCCGCTCTTCTCGCAGAACATGCAGTAGTGGTTCCCTTCCACGAAGAGCATTTCGACCAGGCTGCAGCGGTGCTTCTTGAGCGCCTCGGTCTCGTTTTCCACGACCATGCCCTTGGCCGCGGGGGTGGTGCAGGCCGGCTGCGGGCGACCGTTGACCATCACCGTGCACACGCGGCAGGCCCCGAAGGGCTCCAGGTCCTTGTGGGCGCACAAGCGCGGAATGTACACGCCCGCTTCGTCGGCCGCCTGGAGAATCGTCTGCCCCGGCTTCCCCTCGATCTTGATCCCGTCGATGCTGAAGATGAAGGCCTCGCTCATGGTGTGATTCCTTTATTCAACCCGCGAAGACTTCGGATGTCCGCCCCATCAGCCGCTCGGAATCCTCCAGCGCCGCACGGATGTCGAAGGACGCCAGGCAGGGCTCGTCGGGCCGCTTCCGGAGCAGGGCCTCGTAGGCGGGGCGGAACGCCTGGATGGTGGTGAGCACCGGGTTCGCCGCGGTCTGTCCCAGCCCGCAGCGGCTGGTGAGCTTGATGGTCGTGCCCAGCTCCTGCAGGTACTCCAGGTCCCCGATCTGTCCGCGGCCCTCGATGATGTCCTTGAGCTTCCGTTGCATCAACACGTTGCCCACGCGGCACGGTGTACAGTATCCACAGCTCTCGTCGACGAAGAAATCGAGGAACTTGAGCGCGATCTTGAGAATGCTGCGATTCGCCCCGAAGATCATCACGGAGCCGCCCGTCGCCAGGTCGTCGTAACAGATGGTCCGGTCAAAATCGTCCGGCGCAACCATCCGGCCCGAGGGGCCGCCGACCTGCACGGCATGGGCGTCCTCGGCGCCGACGATGGTCAGGAGTTCCCTCAACTTGATCCCGAAGGGCACCTCGTACACGCCTGGGCTCGAGCAATCCCCGGACACACTCAGCAGCTTGGTGCCGGTGCTGGCCCTGGCACCGATCTCGGCGAACCAGCCGGGACCGTTATCCAGGATCCGCGCCACACAGCAGAGGGTCTCCACGTTGTTGACGGTGGTGGGCATTCCCAGGTAGCCCTTCTGGGCGGGGAAGGGGGGCCGGGTCTTCGGATCCCCGCGTTGCCCTTCACAGGAGCTGATCATGGCCGTCTCTTCGCCGCAGACGTAGGCCCCCGCACCCATCTGGATCCGGATGTCGAAATGGAAGCCCCGCTTGCCCAGGATGTTCTTGCCCAGGAGATTCTGATCCCGCCGGGACTGCAGCACGTGCTCGAGGAAGGCCCGGAGATACGCATACTCGGCCCGGAGATAGAGGATGCCGAGGTCCGCGCCAATGGCATAGCCAGCAATCGTCATGCCCTCGAAGGCCAGATCAGGGTTCTCCGTCAGAATCACCCGGTCCTTGAACGTGCCCGGCTCGCCCTCGTCGGCGTTGCACATGACGCACTTGCGGTCGCCATTAGCGGCCCGGGTGAACTCCCACTTCATCCCGGTCGGGAAGCCTGCACCGCCGCAGCCGCGGAGGCGCGAGGTCTTGATGTCATTGATGACCTCGACCGGGCTCATGGCCAGGGCCTTTCGGAGCGCCGACCCCGGGGTCACGGGCGCCAGCACCACGGCACCCTCCCGGCGGATATTGTTGTGCACCATGGAATGGACCAGCGGGTGGGCATTATTGCCGTCGCCAAGGCGGCGCACGAGCCGTTTGGGGTCACCGGTCTCACGGAGCACCCGGACAATCTCGCGCGCCTTGTCGCTCCACAGGGACGTTACGACGACATCGTTGATCAGCGCCGCCGGCGCCTGGTCGCACATGCCGATGCATGGGGTCCACTCGAGCGTGATCTTCCCGTCCGGTGTGGTCTCGCCGAATTGGATGCCGAGCTCCTCGCTGAAGGCCTGAGCCACCTTCTCGGCACCAAACATCTCATCGATGACGTCGTTGCACAGGCGAATTACCACCTGGCCCTTCGGTTTCACGGACAGGAAGGCATAGAAGGAGACAAGGCTCTCGACCTCCACACGAGGAGTCTTGACGGCCTTGGCGATGAGGTCGAGGGCCTGGCTGGAGACGCAGCCATGCTTGCCCTGCACGGCGCGGACGATGTCCATGAGGCGCGTGCGATCATTCCCGAAGGTCTTGCAGATTTCCCGGATGTCCCTGGCAAGCTCAATCATGGACGACCTCGCTGTCTGGTTATCCCCTTCCGATAGCGCGCCCGCCCGGCCACAGGCGTCGCGCCAACGGATCGACTGCGCCGCGTCGTGGGACGCGCCCTTCCCACACCAACATATTAGAGATAGGGCTTTCGGTGCGTCAAGGGGCAAAGCGTAAATGTCAGGTAGAGCGGATCAGGTGTGATGAGGTGGGATTGAAGGGCTTCCGGGCCCGGCGACTCATAGCCCCTGAGGGTGGTCGGGCGGCACTGGCGCCCTAGCGTTGGCGCCCGTGACGTCAGCGGGCGCGGCCCGGCGGGGATTGGACCAGCGGGGGAACGTTCGTGTAGAGAGGGACCCCATCCGCATCCACCCTCCGGAACACGCCCGGGGTGGAGGGAGTCGCCTGCACGACCTCGGTCCGGACCTTCCTCGGGGACGCTCCCGCGGAGGCGGCGGGCCCTGCGGGGGGGTCGGGGCGTCCGTAGAACCGGAGGACGCGATTGACATATTGGCGCGTCTCTGGGTAGGGCGGAATCCCATTGTAGCGGAGGACCACGTTCTCTCCGGCGTTGTAGGCGGCCAGCGCCAGGGTCAGGTGGCCGGGAAACAGGTCGTGCAGAAAGCGCAGGTAGCGGACGCCGCCGCGGATGTTGGCCTCGGGATCAAAGGCATTCGTCACGGCGTACCGTCCGGCAGTGCCGGGCATGAGCTGCATCAGGCCCTGGGCGCCCTTGCGCGAGATGGCGCGCGGCTCGAAGTTCGATTCGGCCTTGATGATGGCCCGGACGAGTTCGGGGTCCACCCCCTCTTCCGTGGCGATCTGGTTGATGAGATCGGCGTACTGGCCCCGCACGAGGTTCACGCCGCGCGGCAGCCCGAAGGCGGGGAGCGGTCGGAAATAGGGTTTGGTGGGAGCGTCGGTGAAGTGTGCGGTACCGGCCTCGTCTACGTACACGTAGATTGCCGCCTCGACAGAGGCGATCGCGGCCAGCAGCAAGAGGCTCCCGGCAAGCAGGATGCGTAGGCTCGGACCCATCGGGCGGTAGCTATAGCAGACGCCCAATCACCTGGCAAGGCTAAACTGGCAGTGCACACACACGACTTGGGTCACTGGAATACCGGCGGGGGAGAGGAGCGAGGAGGCAGGGGGGAAACAGGCACAATCGAGTCGCGGTGACGGAGCCGTCCCCTCCGACGGGCAGGAGCCAGAGAGGACCCTTACAGCGGCTCCGCCAGCAAGAGTCCCAGGGACATGGAGAGGGACCCGTCGAAGGCTATGAAACGGAAGCCGTGCCCAATCGGCTCGCCGGTCGACCGCCTCTCCGGCGGCTCCACCCAGACGATCGTTCCTTCTACCGCGATCGGCTCGTTGGGCGTGTGCAGGGTGAGTTCCAGCACCGTCCCCGGCGGCAGAACCTGGGGGAGACGCAGCAAGAGTCCCCCGCGACTGATGTCACCCGTCCATCCCTGGAGAGGCAGCCCCATCTCACCCTTGCACTGACACGTGATGGAGAGTTCCAGGGGCAGTCGGACCCCGGCGTGTCGCACCTCTCCCTTGGACAGGAGCAGATCACGGAGCGCTTGGAGTTGGTCGGAGGCCACTTGGGTGAAGGCCATCCCGTGGGAGACGACTCCCCCTGGGGTGGTGGGCTCGCCGATCCAGATCACCCGTGCTTCCACCTCGATGGCGCCTCGATCCGTTTGGAGCCGGAGCCGCAGTGGCATCCTGGGACGCAGCGCGTCGGCCAGGTCCACGCCGGCGCCCCCTTCACCCAGGTTGCGGGTCCAACCCACCCCGGCCTTGACCGCGGCGGGAGCGATTTCCCTGTGTAGGAGCGGAAGCTGAATCAGGTAGCGGGGGAACCGTCGTTGCGCCGACCACTCGAGCATCTTCCAGTCTCCAGCAGAAGGTGGATCCGGTTCGGCATCAGGACGGACGCGAGGGGGTGAATCCCGTCGCGCTGAGGATGTCGCGTCTGGAGAATCTCGTCTTGGCTGTGGCTGGCGACTTCCGGGAAATTGCGCCGCTGCTGGTTCCCCCGGTCCAGGACAGGGAAGAGGGCGCCCGGAAAGTCGATGCGGGTCGGACGGGACATGGATAGGCTTCTATCGCAGATCGCCGGTGAGGGCAAGAATAAAAAGTGACACGTGGCGGCGTGCCCCTCACATTTCTTGGATATCCTGCGCGTCGTTGATCAGGACTTCCGGGCCCAGCGGGCGCGGAGGTGCCCACCGATCATGACTGCCAGGAGCGACCAGAGGAACAGCAAGATGAACGTCATTACGTAGTACATGGGATCCACGTCTTCCTTCGTTCGGCACGTCTCCGCTCGGTGCATGATGCCCATTCATCGCCGT
>CAZXXV010000005.1:0-4357 GCA_964644725.1 uncultured bacterium | reverse complement strand
CCGGTACCAGCAGGCTGACCAGGACGAGTCCTGCTGTCCGCGATCTCGACTCCACCACAGGTATGGTCATCATCTCTACCCTCTGGTCTGTTCATAAAGCAGGCAGCATGCCATCGGCTGGCGGTGCTGTAAGGTCCTGGAAAGACTGCACCGACGCTGGGGGAGGCGCTCCCGAGCGGAAGCCTCATGAACCTTTGGGGATACAGGCCCGTATCTGGTTGGTTCTGCTCTGCCCAGCCTGGCCCTCACGCAGGGCACAATTCCGCTTGCCCGACCCGGCCTTTCCCCGTATCGTAATCTGGTCCCGCCGACGATCCCTGGTTCCTTTCAACAGGAGAATGAGGCTCGTGACACAGACACCTGGTGCGTTGTTCGCGGAGCTCGTAGAGATCATGGCCCGGTTGCGAGGGGAGAACGGCTGCCCCTGGGACCGGGAGCAGACCTCGGAGAGCATCAAGCCCTACCTCGTCGAAGAGACCTACGAGGTCCTCGAGGCCATTGACGAGGAGGATCCGGCGAAGCTCAAGGAGGAACTGGGCGACCTCATGCTGCAGCTCGTCTTCCACGCCCAGATGGCGGAGGAGGCCGGCGCCTTCTCCATCAGTGACGTCCTGGCCGCCATCAATGACAAGCTGGTCCGGCGCCATCCTCACGTCTTCGGTGAGGTGAAGGCCGAGACGGCCCAGGAGGTCCTGTTCAACTGGGAGCAGATCAAGCAGACCGAACGCCGCCAGGCGAAAGACCAGGCTTCCCTTTTGGACGGGGTGCCTCGCGAACTGCCTGCGCTGCTCCGTGCGCACCGCCTGCAGGAGAAAGCGTCACGCGTCGGCTTTGACTGGAAGGAGGCGCAGGAGGTCTTCCGGAAGGTGGAGGAGGAACTCGGCGAGCTCCGAGCTGCCATGCAGGGTCAGGCAGCGGACCGGGTGGAGGCGGAGCTGGGCGATCTCCTCTTTGCCCTGGTGAACCTCAGCCGGTTCCTGGCGGTGAATCCCGAGGAGGCGTTGCGCAAAACCATCGCCCGTTTCATCGCGCGCTTCCGGTACATCGAGGAGGAACTGGCGCGACGCGGTCGCTCCTTGCGCCAGGCCAATCTCGAAGAGATGGACGCGCTGTGGGCAGAAGCCAAGGCCAAGGGCCGATAGTTCCCCCTTTTTCCTTCCTACATGTTCCGTCCGTTTTGGACGCGGGTCATGGGTTGAGGACGTGAGGCGAAATCCCCGCCGCACAGACACGAACGCCGAAACAGAACTGGCGGCCATCCTCGGCCCCCGGGGATTGCTCCGCCGGGTGCTTGCCGAGTTCGAGTACCGGCCGGCCCAGCTCCAGATGGCCCAGGCGGTTGAGCAGGCCATTGCGGTCGGCGACACCCTCCTGGCCGAGGCGGGCACCGGTACCGGCAAGACCCTCGCCTACCTGGTCCCAGCAATCTTGAGCGGGAGGAAGACCCTGGTTGCTACGGGGACCAAAACGCTTCAGGATCAGCTGTTCTTCAAGGATGTCCCGCTCCTTGCCTCGGCGCTGCCCCGGAAGTTCGTTGCCAGTCTCATGAAGGGGCGGGGCAACTACCTCTGCCGCCGAAATGTACGCCGGGCGCTCGCAGAGACGCACACCCGATCCCAACGCCAGACGTTGCTCAAGATCCAGGCCTGGTCCGCCACGTCAGCACGCGGCGACCGCGCGGAGCTTGCGTTTCTCCCCGAGCCCGATCCCCTCTGGGACGATGTCGCTGCCTGGTCCGAGACCTGCCTCGGCACTTCGTGTGAAGACTACGACGATTGCTTCCTGACCCGGATGCGGCAAGAGGCGGGGGCGGCCGATCTGGTCATCGTGAACCACCACCTCCTCCTGGCGGACGCAGTGCTGCGCGACCGCAGCGCGCCTGGGCGCGCCATCCCCTCCTATGACGTGCTGGTCCTGGATGAGGCCCACCTGTTGGAAGATGTCGCCACCGATTTCTTCGGTGTTGAGATCAGCAACCTCCGCGTCGAGCGCCTGGTTCGCGATGCGCACCGCGAGTGGACGGGTGCCGGTGCCGCTGGCGCCGCCGATCGGAGCATCCCGAAACAGCTCAGTCACCTGGCAGAGACCTCCGCGCGCTTCTTCCAGACCCTGGACCTTCCTGAGGGCACACGGCGCCTTCGTCCGGAGGTCCTGGATGGGATCTGTCGAGAGGCCGGGCTGGAGCTGATCCAGGCCCTGGTCCTGTTGCACGACCTCGTCCAGGCGGCGCCGGGAAAGCCGGAGGGCCTCCTCGCCTGCGCGCGGCGGGCGCGGGAGCAGGCGGGGATCCTGAAGGACTTTCTGGATGCGTCGGGTGAGACGCCGGATTCTGGCGCCGGGCCGGCCGTGGTCCGCTGGTCCGAGCGACGGGGCCGCGGCATCTATCTTCGCACCTCGCCCTTGGATATCTCGGCCGACTTCCGCCGAACGATCGTGGAATCCGCAGAGGCCGTCATCCTCACCTCGGCCACCCTTTCGGCCGCGGGAGGCTTCGACTTTTTCCGCAGCCGGCTCGGCATCCTGGAGGCACGGGAGTTCCTGGCTGCGTCGCCCTTCGACTATGCACGCCAGGCCATCCTGTATATCCCGCGTCACCTGCCCGATCCCAGGAGTCCGGGGTACGTCGAGGCCGCGGCGGAGGAAATCTGTGGCATCCTGGAAACCACGCAGGGCCGGGCCCTGGTCCTGTTCACCAGCCTGGATGCCATGGAGACGACACACCGGCTGCTGGATGGCCAGGTGCCATTCCCCCTCATGGTCCAGGGCCAGGCACCCCGGACGGAGCTGCTGGACAGATTCCGTGAGGACGTGGCATCGGTGCTCTTCGCCACGCGAAGCTTCTGGCAGGGGGTGGATGTCGTCGGCGAGGCGTTGAGCTGTGTCATCATCCACAAGCTTCCCTTCGGGTTCCCGGGAGATCCGGTTCTGGAGGCCCGCCTGGAATACATCCAGCAGCAGGGGGGTGACCCGTTCTGGGAGTACCAGGTCCCGTCGGCGATCATCACGCTCCGGCAGGGGCTGGGCCGCCTGATCCGGAGTGAGCAGGATCGCGGGGCCCTGTGCATCCTGGACAACCGCCTCCTCTCCCGCGGCTACGGGAGGGCGTTCCTGGAGAGTCTGCCCCCCTGTCCGGTGACCAGCGCGCCCAAGGATCTGCACCGGTTCTTCCGATCCGAACCGGTGTCGGCCGCCTTGTATTCGCATGGCGTTGCCCCTGAGGAGGACGGGAGCGCATGACATCTGGCGTGCCGGAAGCACTCGTGGGATAAGGTCTAAGGGATGGGCGTTCTCCTGCTCTTCGTGGATGGGCTGGGGCTGGGCGAGGACGAGCCGGGAAAGAACCCGGTGGCCCGCGCTCGCCTGAATCGGCTGCGCCTCCTGCGGGAACGCGCCGCACCGGATCCTGCGGCCATCCTGGTCCCGGCGGATGCCTGCCTGGGCGTCCCCGGGTTACCCCAGAGCGCCACGGGGCAAACATCCATCTTGGCGGGGCTCAATGCGCCCGCGGCTGTCGGGAGGCACATCAACGGCTACTGCACGAAATCGCTGACGGCTCTGCTGGACGGTCGCTCCCTTTTCAGCCGCGTGAAGGCTGCCGGGGGTGAGGCGACCTTCGCGAACGCCTACACACCGGCATTCCTGGAAAAACTCCCCCGGTTCCTCTCCGTCAGCACGGTAGCCACGCTACGGGCGGGCCTCACGTTGCGGACGCTGGACGATCTGGCCCGGGGCGAAGCGCTGTTCCACGATTACACCAACCGGCTGCTGCCCGAGCGGGGATACTCGCTTCCATTCGTCACTCCTCGCGAGGCGGGGGGACGGCTGGCCCGCCTGGCCCAGAGGCACGCCTTCACCATGTACGAGCACTTCCTGACGGACCGAGCCGGACACGCCCAGGACATGGCACGCGGCGTAGAGATTCTGGAGGATCTGGAGGAGTTCCTGGATGCGGTCTTATCCGGGATGGATCATTCCGCCCATCTGGTTGTCCTGGCGAGCGACCACGGCAACCTGGAGGATCTCTCCACCAACCGGCACACCCGGAATCCGGTCCCGGCCCTGTTCTGGGGGGCGGGTGCGAGAGAGGCCGCTGCCGGGGTCAGAACTATTGCCGACATTGCCCTGACTATCTTTCGGCACCTAGGTATGGTATAATAACTGAGAGTTGTGGGGCCATTCCGGCCCCCAGGATCTCGATGCGTCTTGCTCCGTTGCCGGCCGTCTCCGCCCTTGCCAGAGCCTCCCTGGTAGCCCTCTTCGTGTGTTTCCTCGTCCAACCAGGAGATGCCTTCGCCCGCCAGGTGAACGTAATCCAGGTCGAGAGCGTGATCTCTCCCAGCTCGGCCGACTACATCGT
>CAZXXV010000004.1:3110-25335 GCA_964644725.1 uncultured bacterium | reverse complement strand
GACAAGCTCAGGGCGAACGGCCATTGAAATGGACGCTATGTTAGCGCTTATGCCCGTCGAGGGAGAGGGGGGCGAGGACGGTCCCCTCTCCCCAGCGTGGGAGAGGGCCAGGGTGAGGGGGCAGCTGCGAGGTTGAACACACCTTCATGAATAATTCCCGCTAGGATCATTCTATGGTTGGCGATATTGAAGCGGTCCTTGATGCCCTGAACCGTGCTCGCGTCCGGTATCTTGTCGTGGGCGGTGTTGTCGTCGTCCTGCATGGCTATCTTCGGACAACCGCCGTCCTCGATCTCGTCGTTCACCTCGAACGGGGGAACGTCCTCAGGGCCATGCGCGCCCTGAGCGAACTGGAGTACCGCCCCCGCGCCTCTGTCCCGGCCGAGGGGTTCGCAGATCCAGGGCTGCGGGACCAGTGGATCCGCGAGAAAGGGCTCGCGGTCTTCTCTCTCTGGAGCCCGGCGCGTCCAACCCTGGAAATCGACCTCTTCGTCTCTGAGCCCTTCGACTTTGACGCTGTGTATTCCCGCGCTCTCCGGGTTCCCCTGGAGAAGACCGAGGCGACAGTTACCGCACTTGACGACCTGATCGCGCTCAAGCGGCAGGTGGGCCGCCCAAGAGACCTGGAAGATATCGCCGCCCTCGAATCGCTGAGGGAGGCGGAGAGTCAGAGAGAGGAAAGCGGCGATGACGAATGAGAAGCGATCAGAAAGCCGGGAGGATTCCGGGCAGTTCGACCGGGGCTTTCAGGGGCACAGCCGCCGCCAAGCGACGCTTGGCCTCAGACTCAGCCCGGCCGAGAGGCTGAGGTGGCTCGAGGAGACCATGGAGGAAATGAGAGGCCCGCTGGGCCGTGCGCGGCGCGGCCGGCCCAGGTGATAAGAATTTGCTTTTGGGCCCGGGCGCTGCACGAACCAGCGCCGGCCCGCCGGAGCCCGGCGAAGGCGCTAAATCAACCGGAGGCTAGCTTAGGCAGCCCGGGGGTGTCAAGCCAAGACCCGATTGGGGCCGACCAGGGTGGCGGGGGCAACGATCAGAGATGGGCGGCGCATGGGATCGGGGCGAGCTTGGACGCACGACTCCTCTCAAAGCCTGAAGGGGCGCCCCGGAGGGCACCACGTCCCCGTCCGGAGTGGCACTGTTCCCTATGCTGCGACGACCCGTTGCAGAGAAAACGGCAACGGGTACCCCGCCGGGGGGCCGTGCGCATGCGCGGGCCAGAGCCCCAGGTGGGTCAGGATCTTCTCGATGTCCTCGGGCTGCTCAATGAAGGCGATGCTCCGCATCTGGCCGCCGCACTGGGGACACAGCAAGGGATCGGCCTCATAGACCTGTTTGATGAAGTGCGCCCACCGGTGCTTGAGGGCCTGCGAGATCGCGGAAGGTGGGACCTCGATAGGCGCGTCTCGCGCAAGGCTCGACCCTTCGTGTGGGTTGTCCTTGACGGATGTCGCCGCTTACTGTACTTTGTTCCTGTACAGGTAGTCAAAGGAGGATGCACATGCCGACCGAAACGACCTATACCAGCGCGCGAGCGAATTTCGCGTCGCTCTGCAACGACGTGGCGGCCACGCGGGATGTGGTGATCATCAAGCGGCGGGGAGCCGAGGACGTGGCCCTGGTGGCGGCGGCTGAACTCAACAGCCTCATGGAGACGGCCCATCTCCTGCGATCACCCGAGAACGCGGAACGCCTCCTGCGGGCAATGGCGCGGGCGAAGAGTCGCACGCTGAAGCCGAGTACGGTCGCAAAGCTTCGGCAGGATGTGGGCCTTGACAAGTGAAACACGGGGACGGAGCAGGGCGGCTCGCCCCCGCGAGGCGGTATTTCATCCGGAATTCCGGAAGGATCTCCGCTACTGGGTAGAAACCAATCGGAGAATCGCGCTCCGCGTCCTCGATCTGGTGGACGCGATCCTGCGCGAGCCATTTGCCGGCATCGGGAAGCCTGAGCCGCTGAAGCACGTTCTCGCCGGCGCTTGGTCCCGCCGCCTCACCGAAGAGCACCGCGTCGTCTATCTCGTCAGCGAAGACCGCGTCGATTCCCTCCAGGCCCGCTACCACTACTGAGCGCACACATCCTGAGTCTGGGGCAAGGGAATCTCGTCCGGCCGTCTTATCCCTCGGACTGCCCGACCGGCCGACCCCCAAATAGGGGACGCTCTTAACTTTCGTATGCAGCCAGACGAAATCAGGTAGCGACTTGCAGACAAATCCTGGCCAGACCCCCCCTTGAGTGCCTCGCAAGCGGGTGAGCAATAGCTGGCAGCTACCGGCGAGGGCGCTGTCGCCGTACGCGTCTTGCAAGCTTGCGCTGAACTGTCGCGGGCGGGATGCCGCCGGGTTCCATCATCCCGCGCTCCATCAGCGCTGCCAACCGTCATTCGGATCCGCAGACTAGCAAAACGCGAACAGGGTCGCACCCTTTTCTTCCCGCAGGTTCCCCGCCCCATTCCCGTCCACCCCAGGGTGCAGGATGGCATTTCCCATCCGGTTTTATGAAGGGATATGCTATCGTATACATAAGCCCCCGGGATGGGAGAGGGCGAGAGGACGAATGTGGGCGACACTCCGGTTCGGCTCCGTCAGCTCTTGAAGCAGGTCAGCCGGTCGTTCTACCTGACCCTGGCTGTCCTGCCGTCGCCGCTGCGGAGGCCGCTGGGCTCGGCCTACCTCCTGGCGCGAGCGGCCGACACCATCGCCGACACCCGCATCATCCCTCGTGCCGATCGCCTTCACTACCTGGACCTTTTCCGGCAGGAACTGGATTTGCCCCCCGCCTCCTGCCTCCCCGAGATTGCCCAGGCCCTGACCGGTCCCCAGCGGATTCCGGCCGAGCGGGAACTCTTGCTCCGCCTCCCGGAGTGCTTCACCGCTTTTCGCCAGCTGTTGGAGGACGACCGCGTCCGTATTCGAGGCCTCCTGTTGGCGCTCACCCACGGCATGCAAGAGGATCTCCACGCCTTCCCAGGTGAAAACCAGGAGAACCTCGCCGCCCTCGAGTCCCGGGCCGACCTGGACCGCTACACCTACTACGCCGCCGGCTGCGTGGGCGAATTCTGGACGGACATGGCCATGGCCCATCGCCCCGCCATGCGCGGGTGGGACGCGACCGCCATGCGGGCCCGAGGCAAGCGCTTCGGTCAAGGCCTTCAGATGACGAACGTGCTCCGCGATCTGGCCCAGGATCTCCGGATCGGCCGCTGCTACCTGCCCCGGCGGGATCTCCTGGCGCTGGGTCTGGCCCCCGGCGACCTCCTCGACCCCGCAGCGGTCGAACGGCTCCGGCCGTTGCTCCGGGAACTGCTGAACCTCACCCTTGCCCACTACGCCGAAGGCTGCGCCTACCTCGTGGCGATTCCCCCCACGGAGATCCGGATGCGCCTCGCCTGCGCCTGGCCCCTGCTCATCGGCCTCCGGACCCTGGACCTTGTACAGCAGGCCCGCGACCTCCTCGATCCGCGAGTGAGCGTAAAGATCTCCCGGTCGGCCGTCTACGCAATCATGGCCCGCTCCGCGGCGCTGGCCTGGTCAAACGGCGGCCTGGACCGATACTATCAACTGCTGCGGAATCGGATTGATGTGGCGCCGACCCCTGCCAGCTGAGGTGTGATTGCGAGTGGCGGAGCAGCCAAAACCCGATCGCGTGCGTGCCCACGTCTGGGTGTCCGGGCGCGTCCAGGGGGTGTACTTCCGCGCCTACGCCGAGGACGAGGCAACGTTCCGGAAACTCACCGGATGGATCCGGAACGCGCCGGACGACCGCGTCGAGGCGGTCTTCGAGGGTGACCCGCGTTCGGTCGAGGCCATGATCCAGTGGTGCCATCGAGGATCGCCCGCCTCTCGCGTGACGAGCGTGGAGGTCGTCTGGGAGTCCCCGCAAGGTGAGCGAAGCTTTCGCGTGCGCTACTGATCCCGAAAACGGAGGGAAACGTGGCTGCTGCAGATCAGTCGCCTCGAATCACCGGAATCCTTGAAACCGTCCTGTATGTGGCCGACATTGACCGGGCAGAGCAGTTCTACCGTGATGTGATGGCCCTGAGGCAAATCGGCAAGGAGCCAGGGCGTCATGTCTTTTTCCGCGTCGGGCCCGGGGTCCTCCTGCTCTTCCGCGCCGAAAGGACCCGGCAGTCCGGGACGCTCCCGTCGCATGGAGCCGACGGGGAGATCCACGTCTGCTTCACCACCTCTCCGGACGAGTACGAAACCTGGAAGGCTCGGATCCGGGATCACCGCATCGTCATCGAACAGGAGACCGAGTGGCCGGGCGGCCGCTCTTTTTTCTTCCGCGATCCCGACGGAAACCTCCTGGAGCTTGCCAACGCCGACATCTGGCCCCGGTGAATGTGGGAATGCCCCGCCCCGATGCCCGTTGCCCTCAATGCGGCGCGACGTATCCCTGGGGGGCGACCGTCTGTCCCGCCTGTCACGTTGGCCTCGACCTGACCGGTGGCGAGATCCGAGAGCAGCGGCCCACGGTCTTGATCTTCGAGACCTGGGATCGCCCGTCCGTGGACATCGTCGTCTCGCTCCTCGAGGCGCACGGCGTACCCTGCTTGGTGCGCGGCAGCCACGACACCATGCACTTCGGAATCGGCCCGGCAAGCTTCTGGCGGGTCTTTGTCCGGGCCTCGGACGAGCGAGTGGCGCAAGAAATCCTGGATGCGGAGATCGGACGCGAGGATGCTGAATGAGACGCTCGGGAATCCCGTAGATGGGACTCGACGCAGGAGGGACGGACGTCCGTGGTGGGGTCGTGGCACAACGCAGCGGACTCGGGGAAGCCGGCGGTTAGTTCGATGCCTCAGCGAGCCTTGAGATACGCCGCATAGCCGGCATGATTCCGCTGCATCTCCGCCAGGCTGTCCGCGCCGAATTTCTCGCAGAGCGCCTGCGCAATGATGAAAGCCACCACCGCCTCGCCCACCACACCCGCGGCCGGGACCGCCGTGATGTCTGAACGCTCCACCCCGGCCCTGCTGGCCTCTTTGGTGACCACGTCCACCGAAGCCAGAGGCTTATATTGCGTGGATAGCGGCTTCATGGCCGCCCGGAGCACGATGGGCTGGCCGGTGGTCATCCCCCCCTCCAGTCCGCCCCCGAAGTTCGTCCGCCGGTAGAAACCCTCGCCCGCCGCCCCCTCTCCCCCAGGCGCCTGATAGAAGATCTCATCCTGCACCTCGGAGCCGAAGCGACGCGAAATCTCAAACCCGAGGCCGATCTCCACCCCCTTGATCGCCTGGATACTCATCAGCGCCTGAGCCAGCCGCCCATCCAGGCGATGATCCCAATGGACGTAGCTCCCGAGGCCCACCGGAGGGTCCACCACCAGGACCTCGAAGACGCCGCCCAGCGAGGTGCCGCGGGCGCGCGCCTCGTCCACCTTGGCCATGATGGCGGACGTGACCGCGGGGTCGGCGCAACGGACCGGCGAGTCCTCGGCGCGCGCGACGATCTCGGCCGGCGTCAGGTCATCGGTCTTGGCCCGGATGCCACCCATCTCCACCACGTGGCTCACCACCTGGATCCCGAATTGCCGCAGGAGGCACTTGCACACCGAGCCGACGGCCACCCGCGCGGCCGTCTCCCTCGCCGAGGCGCGCTCCAGGACGTTGCGCAGATCCTGGTGGTCATACTTGAGGCCGCCGATCAGGTCCGCGTGCCCAGGTCTGGGCCGGCTCAGGGCTCGCCGTTCTGACTCGCCCTGGCCTCCCACCCCGTCGGGGGCCATGACCTCCTTCCAGTTCTCCCAGTCGCGGTTGCGAATCAGCAGGGATATCGGACTGCCCAGGGTCTTCCCATGGCGGATGCCCCCCAGGATCTCCACTTCGTCTTGCTCGATCTTCATCCGACTGCCCCGGCCGTAGCCGCCCATGCGGCGGCGCAGATCGAGATTGATCTCGGTCGCCGTCACCGGCACGTTGGAGGGCATGCCCTCCAGAATGGCCACCAGGGCCGGCCCGTGGGATTCCCCGGCTGTGAGATATCGTAACACTCGGCCTCCTTGCCTCGATCGGTCCCCTGACGGCGTCGCTTCGCTCCGCCTCACGCACTCGAGGGGATCATACCCCGCTCAATCCCCTCAGAAAAGAAGAAACGCACCCCGCGCAGCGCGGGGTGCGTTTCATCGTCCCTCCAGATGAGAGGGGCTACCGCACAGGCTCACCCCTCAGCTCAACCGCGGCTCCTCCAGGATCGTCGGGGTAATGAAAATCAAGAGTTCCGTCTTCGTGTTTGGTCCGATGGACTGGCTCTTGAACATCCACCCGAGGACGGGGACATTCTTCAGCCACGGGAGCCCTGTCTCGCTTTCTGACTCATTGGCCTGCATCAGGCCGCCGATGACGATGGTGCCCCCATTGGAGACCATGATGTTGGTTGAGGCCTTGCGCTGATCCAGCGGGAAGGCAAAGCCACCCGCGAATTCAATCTTCGCGCCGGGTTGGCTCTTTTCGGCCTCGACCTTCATGGAGATCCGGCGATCATTGGTGATGTGAGGTGTCACCTTCAGGCGGATGAACGCATCCTGGAAGGCCACCACCGTCCGGCCCGAGCTATCAACCGTGGTATAGGGAATCTGGGTGCCCTGTCGGATTTCGGCCTCTTGATTGTCCATGGTCGCCACCTTGGGCGCCGAGAGGACCCTTGCCTTATTCTCATTCTCGGCCGCCGAAAGGCGGGCAAACAGTTGACCGTATTGGCCATAAGTGGCAATGCCAATGCCCGCCGCGCCGACTCCGGTAGCAGGGAACGAGATTGCAATGGGGACTTTGAAATCCGCGTCGAAGGGGGTCTTCGCCTCACCCCCGGGGAACGATGTGAAGATGCTAAAGGGCGTGAGGCCTCCCTTGCTGATTTGCACCTGGGAATTGGTGAAGAAGCCGTATTCCACGCCCAGGCTCTGGGAGAATTGCCGGGTCGCCTCGACAATCCGGGCCTCGATCAGCACCTGGGGCGTGGGGACATCCAGGCGTTTGAGGAGAGTCTCCATCCTCGCGATGGTCTCGGCCGTCTCCTGGATGATCAGGCTATTCGTTCGGTCGTCCACGACGACGCTGGTGTCGGTCCGACGGGGGGTCTTGAGACGGTCCAGGTTCTTCAGCACCTCCGCGGCCTTGGCATAGTTCACCGCGACGACCTTGGTCACCAGGGGCGCGACATCGACCTGCACTTGCACCTCGGTCCTGCGGGCATCGGCCGCGGCCTTACGTGCAGCCTCGCGCGCGGTGCGCTCCGCATCAAGCTTGGCCAGGGGCGCGACCCGGATGATGTTGCCATCCAGCTCGTACCCCATGTTATTGATCCGCAGGATCACGTCCAGGGCCTGCTGCCATTCCACGTTGACCAGGCGGACCGTGACCTTACCCGTCACATCCCCGCCGGCCACCACGTTCATGCCGCTGACCTCGGCGATGATCCGCAGCAGGTTGTTGATGTCCGCGTCCTTGAAGTCCATGGACAGTCGCCCGGGGCCACCGGCGAGTGGCGCCGGGGCGGCCGGCGGAGCTGCCGGTGCGGCAGCGACGGGCGGGGCGGCAGGCGCCGGTGGCGCGGGTGCCGCTGGGGCGGCCGGCCGAGGCGCCGCGACCAGTTCAACCAGGATGGCCGAGGGGGTCTGCTGCACCTCATAGCGCGTCGGAGCGCGCAGGTCGGCGACCACCCGGACCACCGGGTCCGGGGCTGGCTGATGCTGGCTGGCCTGCAGCCGGCTCACCGGCGAGGCCACCTGGCGAAGGTCCAGCGTGCGCGCATTTGCCGGGTCGATCTGCGCCCCCGAGATGTCCACCAGGATCCTGGGGGGGTCAGAGGCTTCGGTGACCTTGTAGGTGACCCGGCCACTCGTCCCGATCACGATCCGCTGGCGGCCCCGAACGCTCTGAAGGTCCACGCGCGTGACCTTCCCAAGCGGCGCTGCGACAGGCGCAGGCCCGGCGACTGGGGGTGGGGCTGCGCCGGTGCCGGTCCCGAGCTGCACCCGGAGCTGGTGGTCGACCATGACCACCTGGTAGGGCAGCATGGAGCGAAGGTCCAGCACCACGCGGACGATCTTCACCGGGGTCTCCCGGTACTGGGAAGATCGGATGGCGGTGACCAGCGGCGGGCGCGCAGAAATGGGTTGGGGAACCGCGTGGGTCGCGTTCGGAATATCCACGATGAGCCGCGGGGGGTCCGGCAGGGTGAACGACTCATAGGTGGTGAACGGACCATCCGCGACCAGCGTCAGGACCAGCCCGCCCGGACCTGCCTCCTGCACCTCGACCCCCGTGACCTCGATGGGGCCTCGCTCGGCTGGCGCAGGCGGCGGGGTCACGGCGGGGGGCGCTGGGGCTGCGGCCACCGGCGGCGGGGCCACGGCGGGGGGCGCCGGAGCCTCGGCAGGCCGGGGAGGCTCAGGCGCGGCCGGGGGAGCTGGCGCTGGTGCGACGACCTGTGGGGCAGCGGGCGCCGGCTGCACCTCCGCCATTTCCGAGGCGCACGCGCCCAGGAGGAGCGCTGCCACCCCGAGGAGAGAGCCGCGCCAGAGGAGATTAGCGGATACCCGCGAATCCATGCGCTATTCCTCCTTCCTGAGCCGGAGTTCCACCATCCGCGCCCTGGCGGGCTGCGACGGTGTGCCTCCTGCTTTCACCTCGAAGGTGACGCCCTGGGGCGTGATGTTGGTCACTCGAGCATTCTCACCCACCGGGTCGCTGACGCGCAGGACGTAGCCCGCGCCGTTCGGCGCCTCGACCAGGGCGAAGAAGCCGCGTTGCTCCCAGACGATGCCGGACAGCTTGAGCTCGTTGACTTCCAGGGCCGCCAAGCCAGTCTTGGGCCGGGGCTTTGCCTCCGCCACTCGGGGCGCAATCAGCGGACGGAACGGATCGCGTCGGCCCTTGGCCTCATACACATAGGGCGGGACCGCGGGCTTTGGGGCAGGGGCGGGCGCCGCCGGTTTGGCCGCAGCCGCCTGGGACGGCCGGGACGGCGCGGTCGGGGCGGGAGCACCCCCACCGGAGCATCCGGAAAGGCTGAGTCCCATGACCACGGCGAGGGCGGGCATCCGCCAGAGGCGGATCGCCCACTGCAGGCGGGTCACCCAACGCGGGGCGGGGACCCACCCGCAGTGGGTGCCTGAACCCCGGCTACTTCGCGGGAGCACCGGCCGATCCTCCCTTTTCCAGAAACGTGAAGGTCGTGGCCTTGAAGTCCGCGTTGATGGCTCGACCGCTCTTCTGCTGCTTCTCCGCCGAGAGCGGACTGATTCGAAGGTCCGCCACGTTCACGATGCGCTCGAGCTTGCTGACCCGATCCAGGAACGTTCCCAGGGTGTGGTACTCCCCCTCCACCCGGATCTCGATGGGAACCTCGGCATAGAATCCCTTCTTCACCGGGGCCGCCGGACGGAACAACAGAAACTCCAGCCCGCTCTGCTGCCCCAGCGTGTTCACTTGGGTCAAGAGCTTGGGAATCTCCTTCTCCTCCGGGAGCTTGACCAGGGCCGCATCGAGCTGATTCTCCAGCCCCTTGATCTCCTCCTCCAGCTTCGGGCGGTTGGCGGCGATCATGCGCTTCTGGTTCAGGTCCGTCTGGAGCTTCTGCAGGTCCGTCTCCAGCTTGCCCTTGCTCTCCCAGAGCGGGAGCATGAGCAGGTACACGTAGGCAGCCACGATGCCGATCCCGATGACGCCGAGGAGCAGGTAGCGCTGTCGCGGGGGAATATTGCCAAGGAAGCCCTTCAGATTCAGTGCCATGGCACGCCTCGCTCCTAGCTCTTGCCCTCCACGACCTCCGCCGTGATTATGAACTTTTCCACCGACTGGTTTTCGACCGTGGCCTTCTCCGAAACGACCAGGTCCACGCTCTTCAACACGTTGGAGGCCCTGCCCAGGTTGGTCATCAGCGTGGCCACATTGAAGTTGGAGAAGGCGAAGCCGGAAATCTCCAGCCTCTTGCCCGTCCGGCTGAAAGATATGAGCCAGACCTCGTTGGGGAGGGCCTTGCTGACCTCGTCCAGAAGTTGGACCGGCCCCCCTTGCGCCGCTACCAGCGTCTCGATGACCTTGATCTTCTCCTCCAGCCGCTTCTTTTCCGCGCGGTACGTGTCCACCTGCTTCGCCAGATCATCAAAGCGTTTGACATCGGCCTGGGCCTGGCGGATCGAAGCTTCGAGGCGCTCCACCTCTCCGCTCAACCAGTACCAGCCATAGGCCATGGCCAGCAGGGCGACCACCACGCCGACCCCAGCCAGGATGAGCGTGGTGTTGATGGGGGCGCGCCGGACGCGCTCCTCCCGCGGGAGGAGGTTGATCTTGATCATGTCACTTGTCTCCCGCCTGCCGCAGGGCCAGCCCCACGCTCACGGTCAGCTGCGGGGCGATGACTTCCAGGTACTCCGGGTCAAACTTCTTCGGGTCGGCCTTGATGTTCCGAAGCGGATTGGCCACCTCGCAGGGGATCTCCAGGCTCTCCGAGAGATACTCCACCAGGCCCGACAGGCGCGCGCAACCCCCGCTCAAGAGAACCCGGTGAATTGTGTCGCTGTGCGAGGAGGAGCGGAAGAAATCGAAGGAGCGCCGGATCTCTCCCGCCAGCTCGGTGTTCACCATCTCGATGGCGGGCCGGGCGTCCTCGTAGGTCCGGCCATCCACCTTTCCGCCCAGCTTCAGGCTCTCCGCCTGCTCGTAGCTCAGCCCCAGCATCTTCTGGATGGATTCCGTGTACCGGTTGCCCCCCAGGGCAGAGTCCCGCGTGAACTCTGACATCCCGCCCTGCAGGATGTTGATGTTCATCACGGCGGCGCCCAGGTTCACCAGGCCCACCACCTGATCCTTCTCCATCTCGTAGGCGATCTCGAAGGCGTTCTGCAGCGCGAACGCGTCCACGTCCACCACCACGGCCTTCAGCCCCGCCGTCGAGATGATGGAGAGGTAGTCGTTGATGATGTCCTTTTTGACCGCCACCAGCAGGACATCCATCTCGTTGGCTTCCGGATTCGTGCTCTCGAGAACCTGGAAGTCCAGATTGACATCTTCGATGGCGTAGGGCACGTACTGCTCTGCCTCGAAGGGCATCTGCTCCTCCAGCTCTTCGAGCTTCATCCTGCCAACCTTGATCTTCTTCACGATGACCGAGTGCCCCGAGACCGCCACGACCACGTCTTTGGTCTTGATCTGGTTCTCCGTGAAGATCTGCTGGATGGCCGAGAGCACCGTCCCCGAATCCATGATGACCCCGTCCACGATCGTCTCGGGGTGGAGGGGCGCGATCCCGAGGCGGACCAGCTCGTGTCCCCCGCGGCCCGGCTTTAGCTGGACAGCCTTCACAGAGCTGGCACCGATATCCAACCCGACCGTTTCCTTCCTTCTCCCCAACCCAAACATGGCGGAATCCTTTACTGTGCGTAACTTACATGCGCTGGCTCACGTGCATACGCTGCCTATTAACGACAACATATTGATTTGTCAAGTGAAAAATGCTCATCGGATGCCCATGAAAACCCCCACGCAATGGCTAGTGGTCGTTTTTGGAAAGACCCCTAGACCTAGGCACTATCAGCACTTACCAGCCAGGACGAGTCCCGTCATTGCTCCCGCCATTCCTCGGACACCCAGCCGATGGTCCAGTCGATCCAAACATCGAGCCGGGCCCCGGCGGTGTTTGCTGGAAGCTTCCAGGATCACGGATGCTCCGGCGCCGCACTCACTGGACGCTCGTTCTTTGCCTGGTCCGATGACGCGGCCTCCTCCTGAGCCATCAGGGTCAAGAAGGCTTGAACCACCTTCGGATCGAACTGGCGGCCGGCTCGTTGCTTGCTCGGCTTTCCCATCATGTGGAGCACCGAGGAATGAATGCTGGGGTGCAGTCGGCATGACTTGACGGTGCCTCATAACGCCGAGGCCAGGCCCACGTACCCCCCATTTTTGGCGCGCACGATGTCGTCCAGGCTTTCCGCCTTATTGATGTTCGCTTGGGTCTTTCCGTCCTTGCCGAGACTGTACAGATCGAAGTCCGTATTTAACGAATTGGAGAGCTTGTCAAGCCGCTGTACCGCCGTTCCCTTTTTCGTTGTCGCGTTCAGGTACTGGTACGGATTCCCCGATGGATCCAGGAGGTTGCCCTTTCCGATCTCCTCCAGAAAATCGGGGAGCTTTGCGTTATACCCCTCATAAATGTAGATGTCGTGTTCGATCGTCCGGATGTCCGCGACGGCCTGGACCATCCTCGCGTTGTCGCGGTACTTGTTGTAGGCAGGGAACCCTATGGCGCCGAGGGTGACGACGATCATCATGATGAAGACCAACTCGATGAGCGTGATCCCCGGGCACCATTCCTTCTGCCTCTGACTGCATGATGCAACAACCTTTGCTGACCGTGACTGCATGAGCAAGCGCGCACCCATCATCGGTCACTGCTGTGGCTGTCTTATCTCCATAACTACCCACACAAACGCGCCGGCCTGGTGGGGTCGCATCGGCAGTCAGCGCCTCTGTCTCGTCCACGCGATGCTTTGTTGGTTCCTCCACCGCATCACACCATCAGACGCCGGATCGTAATAAAAGGCCAATTTGTATTCCTGCCCTTCGGGATCCACGTAGAAGACGGTGTACAGAGTGTTTCCACCCTCGCGGACTTTTTCCACAGCCACCACAGACCGAATATGCGAACCCGCTTCGCCGGCCCCGAAGGTTATGGTGGTTCTCGTCAGTTCGATGAAGGTATCCGCGTACTTGGCTGCCGAGGTCTTCCAGGTTCCGATCAGTTCATCCGGAACGGTCTTGGTCCTTTCGGGCCCACATCCGATGAGGGCGGCGAGAACGGCCACGGCCATCACAATGCCTGTTGATCTCATGGGCGCTGGGGCAACTCTCCTGAGAACCCGGCGGACACTTCCGGACGCACGACGGGGCGGTGGGAAATACTTGCTCTGGTCAGCCACCCAGGAGGTGAGCGGGAACTGCCTGGATGGACTACGTGACGCTGCCGTTCAACCTAGGCGCCATATTCGGCGATCACCAGCCGGGCGCCGAGACTAGGTGGAGGGGATGATCTCTCGCCACGTCCCGCGGCGAATGGTGTATTTCCCGTTATGGCACACCTCTCGGTTGGACAGGGCCTGGTCGAAGTGGATTTGCGACCCACTTCGTGCACGGATCGTCTGCCCGATGATCGAGCCATAGACCTGAGAATTGTATCCGAGATAGATGTCGGTGTTCTTGCCATAAAGGCTGCCGTAGAGGCGGAAGCCGTCCCCGGTGACCCACGTGAGAAAGTCCGTCTGCGACCCGTCACTCCGGGTGACGAGCGACGGGTCGCTCTTGGCGATGATCTGCAATTGGGTCCCGGGATGCGCCCCCATGGTCACGTTGTTCCCCAGGTCCGCCAGCTTGTTGGTCCAAGCAACCGGCGGCCCGGTCACAACGATCGTGACGGGGCCCCCCGTGGTTGCCAGGGTGGCGTTGTCTCCCATCTTGATGTTCGTGTAGTAGTGCGTCCCGGCGGAAAGGGTGACCGTGCCGCCCGCTGGCACTGTCAGGGGTCCCGTCGGGGTAACGCTCGGCGTGATGGTGGGGAATGGCACGCCGGGGTCGGTAGACTTCGGGGAGAGGCCGGTGGTCTCTTTCCCGGTCACGGTGACCCCCGACTCCTTGAAGAGGTCGTCCCCCGCCTGGACATTGCCCCCGATAGTGCTGCTATAGTCAATCTCCACATCGCCGTTGGCACCGACGTCCCCGTGCAGTCCGCTGTTGGTCGCCTGGTCGTAGGGGCCGACGCCGGAGTCGAAGCAGTCCACCAGGGTATGGTCCCTTAGCAGGAGTTCACTGTTAGTCCGATCCCACCACTGGTTTGCCATGGGATCCCAGAGCCAGCCGATGATCCCATTGGGAACGGCAGCGAACGCCGCCCACTGATATGGATAGGACACCTTATCCAGCGTCACCTCGATCTGCGCCTGGGCAGTCCCACCACGAACCGGCACCGAGCCCGTGGCCACTATCTTCCGGGCGCTGGTCGCGGTGCAGCCCGCGACGGTCGTGACGCTGATGGTGAATGTCCCTCCGCCCAGTACCGTGTTAGTTTCCGCTGCGTAGGTCGAATTCGGATTGGCGTAATAGAAGGCGAGGGCTTTGTGGATCGCCGCCTCCGCAAGGACGAGGGCTCTGGCAGAGCCCTGCTCGTTCAGGGCGATCTGGCTCTCGGTGGACGAGATCGTCAGGAAGGTCGTGCCGGCCATCAGCAACACCGCCATGACCAGCATGACGATGACCAGGGCCGCACCCCGGGGTTGCTTAGAGATTCCGAAGTCGCACATCGCTCGTCAAGGTGAAGAACTCCGAGAAGACACCGGGCCGTGATCCCTGGGCCTTTAGGCTGATTGCCACTCTGCGGATAAGGCGCATCTGGTCGAATGTCAACTGCACGATCGACTGCGCGCTCGCACTCGGGTCGGGCGGGCAACGCTGCGTGGACGTCCAGGCCGCGGGCGTCAGAACCTGATTGTTGGCGTCGTAGTAGGTGAAGGCCAAGACATTCATGGACCCGGCCAGGGGCTGCGGGCTTCGGTCGTTGAACGCGTTGCTCCCGTTCCAGTCGTCCCATTTGCGATACAGGTTGGTTCCACTGAGGTAATAGGTAATCTGGCCAGCTGTGCCCGATCCGAACACGTCCGCCACGAATGAGAAGCACCCAGGCGTCGCGGCCCGGATGGGAGCCTTCGGTGCCAGCGCCACCAGCGGGATGACCCCGCTGGGGTCGTAGCCCGCCATGCGGATCTCTTGGGTCATCTTGGCCAGGCCGATCCGGGCGTTCTGCTGCAGATCGCTCATCAGCTCTCCGCGGCTCATCGTGTTCTGCATGGTCGTGTAGAGCATGTATACGCCGGCGGCCACGAAGGCAAAGATCAGGGCGCCGATGAGCGTCTCGACCAGGGTCATCCCCCGGCACCCTGGCTGCGAGGGACGCTCATTCGGTCCGAGTGACATACGTGACCAGACTCACGGAGCGCGACCCCTTGTCGCCCCAGGTGACCGTGACGGTGACTTTCCGAGTGTCCTTGGTGCAGCCCGAGTCGCTTTTTTCCTTGAACGGGGTCGTGGTATCGAAGTCCACGCAGGCCACGGTGACGGTCCCGCGCCCGGCCGGCAGACCCTGTCCCGTATCCCGCGTTCCGCTTGCCGCGATGTCGCACTTCCATTTCTTCTTGTTGTAATCCGAGTCGGGGCTGGACGGTGTCGGCGGAGTCACCGGACACGTGATGGTCAATTTGCTGGTATCGAAGTTGTTGTACCGCGACACCAGGCTGTCAAAGGCATCGGCCCGGATCATGTCTATCATCCCTCGTGCCAGGATCGTGGCCTTGGTCGTCTCCCCACCGGACTGGACCGAGCGCATCGCCGAGGGGAACATTCCGGCGACGCCCAGCAGGGCGAAGGCCAGGACCGAAACGGCGAACATCACCTCGACGAGCGTCAGGCCCGGCCGATCGGACTGCCCGCCCATCCTCAGGGACACGTGCCCGTGCACACCGCGACCGTGACCTTCCCCGTGGGCGTCACCGCCACCTGATATGAGCCCATCAGGTTGGTGAGGGTGAACGTGCTCCCGCTCGCCATACCGTTCGGCGTGAAGTAGGCGGTCGCGTTGGTCGTGATCGTGACATCGGGGGGAAGTCTCGCCGGGGCGCCGGTTTCGCTGGTCCAATTCGCATGTCCCGGCGTCCCCACGTCCACTTCCACGCTGTAGCTGCCACCGGGCACGGTGATCGCACAAATCGAAAGGCAGACCCGAAAGCGTCGCTGAGTCGTCACCGCCCGCTGGCGCGCCAGGCGCAGGTCCCCAGCGAGTTGCCAGGCCGCCCCCTTCAGACGGAACTGCTGGACCACGGGACTCATCCTGGGGACACCTATGGCCAACAGAATGAGCAGGGCGATGGTCAGGGTGATCAGCTCGATGAACGTGACGCCGCGCCGCCCCGGCACCTGCCGTACGGAATGCTTGGAGGGCGCGGTTCCAGCCATCGGGTCGAACCTGTGTCCTGCTCGCACGGGCCATACGTCACGCAGGGTCTGGCGCCTCGCCCCGCAGGCCGCTGGTCCCCCCTCCTGCCCCGGTCGTCGTCCCCGAGACGGGCGCGTCAGAACCGGTACAGCGTGCCATCCTCCAGGATGTGGAGCGCAGGGCGGCGCAACCGCTTCAGTTCCGCCAGGATCTCCCGTCGGAAGTTTGGCTTGAGGTGATATACGTACACCGGCACATCCCGGTCGAGCTTCTCCAGCTCCTTCTCGAGACTCTGAGGGGTGAGGTGGCCGCTGACATCGGCGACTTCCTGCATGCGGTTCGGGAACGTCGCCTCGATGCACACCGCCAGGAGGCGAGGAACCGTGCGCGCATGCCGCCAGACCGCCTCCGTTGGGCCCGTGTCTCCGATGTGTAGCAGCGTCCCGCTGCGGCTCTGAATGAAATAGGCCACGCATTCCACCGCGTGATTCACCCGGATCGCCGTGACGGTGAACCCTGCCACCTCGAAGGGGCCATCCTCGGGAACCTCGCGGTACAGGAGCGTGGGAAACGCGCTGGACGGAATCCGCGTGAAGTCCGGCCAGAGCACGTCGTTGAGCAAGTTGCGCCGCACCCCATCCAGCGTAGGGGTGATCCCATGCACCTGCACCGGCGTGGCCCGCATCCCGAAGATATTATCGGCCAGGAGCGGCAAGCCCCCGGTATGGTCGAGGTGCGAGTGGGTGAGGAGGATATGGTCAATTTTCGCCTGCTCATCAACCCCCAGCGCTGACGCGACGGAGCCGGTGTCGATCAGCAGGCGGTCGTCCACCAGGAGGCTAGACAGGTGGAAACCTGGCGCCTCCCCTCCGGAACATCCCAAGACGCGATATCTCATGGCCTTGCCGTCCCGCCTGGCCTCAGCCCAGGTCCCAAGTAGCCCGCTTAGGCGCCTCCGGACAAGGAAGACCTGAGCGGGGCGGCTGGCCGATTTTCACCATCCCGGTATGCCAAACGCAACCTCCATTCCAGTATCTTTAACCCCCCTAGGTTTTCGGGCACTCACCCTATGGCGGATCGCAAGTCTGCCAGGAATTGGCCTGCGCGGGGGACGAGATCTGGGCGTCCCTGTGAAGCCTCGATGGTGGCTACGATCGCAGATCCCACGATCACGGCATCAGCCAGCTCCGCCACCGCCTTCGCCTGGGCGGGGGTCGAGATTCCGAACCCTACCGCCAGCGGCATCTGTGTGAGAGCGCGGATCCGTCGGATCCCGTCGCTCAGATCCGCCGGCAACTCATCCCTTGGCCCAGTGACACCCCGCAGGGAGACATAGTATATATAGCCGCGACTTCGAGCGCTTATCAAGGAGATTCTCCGATCCGGGCTGGTCGGAGCCACGAGCAGGACCGGATGCACCCGCGCGCGCCCGAGGGCCTCCAGGAATCCGTCCATCTCCTCCGGAGGGCAGTCCGACAGGATCAGGCCGTCCACTCCGGCCTCCCGCGCGGACGCCGGGAATCGGTCCAGGCCGAAGCGGTGGACGGGATTGACGTAGCTCATCAGAACCAGGGGGATCTCCGAATGCCGCCGGATGCTCGCCACGAGATCCAGAATCCGACCCAGGCTGACGCCGGCGGCCAGAGCCCGCTGGTACGCGCGCTGGTTCACCACGCCATCGGCAAGCGGATCGGAAAACGGCACGCCGATCTCCACCAGGTCGGCGCCGCGGTCCTCGAACTCACGAACCAGCCCGGCCGTCACATCGATCGAGGGATCGCCGGCTGCGAGAAAGGGAATCAGCCCCTTGCGGCCCTGGGCCTTCAGGCGGGCGAAGGCGCGGTCAATCCGGTTCTCGCTCATGAGGCCTCTCCGATCGGCAAACCCAGGCCGCGGGATGCAACCTCCACGTCCTTGTCGCCTCGGCCGGACAGGTTCAGGATCACGCACTGCCCGCGCCCGAGGCCCGGCGCGATCTTGGCCAGGTAGGCCGCCGCGTGCGCCGCTTCCAGGGCCGGGATGATCCCCTCGGTCTCGCACAGCAGGCGGAAGCCTTCCAGGGCCTCGGCATCCGTGACGGAGGCGTACTCGATCCTTTCCCGGTCATGGTAGTAACTGTGCTCCGGCCCCACGCCGGAGTAATCCAGCCCGGCCGAGATCGAGTGCGTGACGCGGATCTGCCCGTCGCCATCCTGGAGGACATAGCTCCGCGTGCCGTGAAGGATGCCGACCGTCCGCTCTGCGAACCGGGCCGCGTGCTGGCCCGACGCGATCCCCAGCCCGCCCGCCTCTACGCCGATCATCCGGACCCCCCGATCCTCCAGGAAGGGGTGGAAGAGGCCCATGGCGTTGCTGCCGCCCCCGACGCATGCGATGAGACAGTCCGGCAGCCGCCCCTCGGCCTCCAGGACCTGGTGGCGCGCCTCGTGACCGATGATGGCCTGGAAGTCCCGCACCATGCGCGGGTAGGGGTGAGCCCCCAGGACCGACCCCAGCACGTAGTGGGTCGTCTCCACGTTCGTCACCCAGTCCCGCATGGCCTCGTTGATGGCGTCCTTGAGCGTTCGGCTGCCCGAATCCACGCCGGTCACCTTGGCCCCGAGCAGGCGCATCCGGACCACGTTGAGGGCCTGCCGCCGCATGTCCTCCGTCCCCATGTAGACCTCGCAGTCGAGGCCCAGGAGGGCCGCCACCGCGGCCGTGGCCACGCCGTGCTGCCCCGCGCCCGTTTCGGCGATCACCCGGCGCTTTCCCATCCGGCACGCCAGGAGGATTTGCCCCACCGTGTTGTTGATCTTGTGGGCGCCGGTGTGACAGAGGTCCTCTCGCTTGAGATAGATTCGGGGACCACTCAACCGTTCGCTGAGACGGCGGGCGAAGTACAGGGGCGTCGGGCGACCGACGTACTGGCGGAGGGTGTAGCTCACCTCCTCCTGAAAGGTCGGGTCTTGCCTGGCCGCCTCATACCCTTCTTCCAGCGCCTCGAGCGCGGCCATCAGGGTCTCGGGGACGTACCGCCCGCCGTAGGGGCCAAAGTGGCCCTGTGCATCCGGCAGGCGGCTGGCGATGGGATCAACTGTAGTCTGCTTCACGGACGGCGGCAATGAACTCCCTCACTTTCTCTCTGTCCTTGCGCCCCGGACTCGTTTCCACCCCGCTGCTGACATCCACGCCGTAGGGCCGGACCACGCGGACGGCCCGGGCCACGGTCTCCGGCCTGAGACCGCCGGAGAGGATGATCGGGACCTTGCCCTTGGCCTGCCGGGCCAGGTCCCAGGAGATCGGCGTGCCCGTCCCGCCCGCCTGGCCCTCTACGAAGGCATCCAGCAGGAAGGCGTGGGCCGGGTACGTCGCGATGGGACGCAGGTCCTGGGCATCCCGTACCCGGATCGCCTTAATGACCCGGATCGGGATGCGGCGGCTGAAGGCCTCGGGCTCATCGCCGTGCAACTGGACTGCCTGCAACCTGCAGTGGTCGGCGATGCGCAGGACGTCCTCCAGCGACTGATCCACGAAGACTCCCACCGTCGCGACGAACGGCGGCAGGTCCATCACGATCCGCTGTGCCACATCCGGGTGAACGATGCGAGGGGTCCCCGGAACGAACACGAATCCCAGGGCATCCGCCCCCGCCTCGACCGCGGCGGCGGCGTCCTCGGCCGAGGTGATCCCGCAGATCTTCACCCGGGTCACGTTTTTCCCACCAGGCTTTGGAGGGCCTTGCCCACATCCGGATGGCGGAGCAAGCCCTCCCCCACCAGGATGCCGTCCACGCCCGCCGAGGCCAGCCGCTCGACCTCCTCCGGCCGGCTGATCCCGCTCTCACTCAGCAGGACCACCTCGGGCGGCACGTGGGGGATGAGGCCGAACGTCGTCTCCAGCGAGACCTCGAAACTCTGCAGGTCGCGATTGTTGATGCCCACAAGCTCTGCCCCGCACTCCAGAACCATCTCCAACTCCTGGCGGGTATGCACCTCCGCCAGCGCGGTGAGTGTCAGTTCCCGACTGAGTTCCATAAGGCAGAGAAACTCCGCCGGCTGGAGTGCTGCGGCAATAAGCAGGACGGCGTCCGCCCCGGCCGCGCGGGCCTCCCAGAGCTGGTAGGGCTCCACGTGGAAGTCCTTGCGGAGCACCGGAAGATCCACCGCCTCCCGGACGGCCACCAGATGATCCAGGCTCCCCTGGAAGAAGGGCTCGTCCGTCAGGACCGAGATCGCGTGAGCCCCAGCCTGAGCGTAGGCCCGGGCCAGATCCGCCGGTGCGAAGTCGGGGCGGATCACGCCCTTGGATGGGGAGGCCTTCTTCACCTCGCCGATCACGCGGATCCGCCCGGCTCGCCGCCCGTCGCTGCCTACCTCGCGGCGGAGGGTTCCAACAATATCGCGGGCTGGCGGACAATCGCGGCAGCGTCTCTTGAGTTCCGAGAGCGGAACGTGAGCGCGGCGATCCAGGACGTCGGCCCGCGTCCGCTGCAGGATGTCATCCAGGATGCTCATGCTCAAAACCGTTCGGCAGTTCGACCGTTCGGCAGTTCGATGAACAGTCGAACAGCCGAACCTCCGAACGCCTTTTCTTTCATTAGTGCTGGCAGAACTCGACGAGCCGGTTGAGCTTGTCCAAGGCGGCCCCGCTGTCAATCGAGTGCTGCGCTATCGCGATGCCTCCGGCGATGTCGTCGGCCTTGCCGCCGGCCGCGATGGCCGCCCCCGCGTTCAGGACCACGATGTCCCGTTTGGGGCCCCGCTCGCCCTTGAGGATCCGGCGGATGATCTCGGCGTTGTCCGTCGCGCTTCCCCCCTGGAGGTCCGCCATGCGCGCCCGCGCCAGGCCGAAGTCCTCGGGGCGCACCGTGTAGGTCCGCACCTCGTTGTACCGCAGCTCGGAGATCCGGCTCTCGCCCGTGTTGGAGATCTCGTCCAGACCGTCCTCGCCATGGACCACGAAGGCCCGCACCGTCCCCAGCTCCTTCAGGACCTGGGCCATCACCTCGGTCAGCCGGCCGTCGTAAACGCCGATCACCTGGGCCAGGGCGTGGGCGGGATTCGTCAGGGGACCGAGGATGTTGAACACGGTCCGGATCCGGATCTCCTTGCGGGCCAGCATGACGTACTTCATGGCCTTGTGCAACAGCGGCGCATAGCAGAACCCGATCCCGACCTCGTCCACGCACCTGCCCACCCGCTCGGGCGCAAGGTCCAGGCGAACCCCCAGCGCCTCCACCACGTCGGCGCTGCCGCACAGGCTGCTGACGGAGCGGTTGCCGTGCTTGGCCACCGGGATGCCGGCGCCGGCCACCACGAAGGCGGTCGCCGTGGAGACGTTGAAGCTTCCCGTGGCATCCCCGCCGGTGCCGCAGGTGTCCACCAGCATCTCCCGGTCGGTCCCGGAGAGCGAGGCCTGGACCCGGTGCCGCGTCTTCACCGGAGAGACCTTCTCGCGCATCACCCGGGCGAAACCGATCAGCTCTTCCACCGTCTCGCCCTTCATGCGGAGCGCGGTCAGGAAGCTGGCGATCTGGGCATCCGTCGCCTGGCCGGACATGATGGCGTCCATGACGGCGAAGGCCTCTTCCCGGGTGAGATCCTTGCCGTCCACGACCTTGCGAATCGCCTCGACGATCATGGCCGCATCTCCCCTCCCTTGGCTGCGGGGACCGGTTGGGCCAGGAAGTTCCGCAGCAACGCCTTCCCGGCCAGAGTCAAGATGGACTCGGGATGAAACTGCACACCCTCGACGGGATGCGTGCGATGACGCACCCCCATGATCTCCCCCTCGGCGGTCTCGGCCGAGACCGCGAGGCAGGCGGGAAGGCTCTCCCGCTCGATCAGCAGGGAGTGGTAGCGTGTCGCCTCGAACGGATTGGCGAGGCCGGCGAAGAGCGTTTGCCCGTCGTGGTGGATGGGCGAGGTCTTGCCGTGCATCAGACGGGCCGCCCGGACGATACGGCCGCCGTAGGCGGCGCCGATGCACTGGTGCCCGAGGCAGACACCCAGGAGGGGCGTGCTCGGCCCGAAGGCACGGATCACGTCGCAACAGATCCCTGCTTCGGCTGGCGTGCACGGCCCCGGGGAGAGGACGATCCGCTCCGGCCGCATGGCCCGGATCTCCTCGAGCGAGATCCGGTCGTTCCGGTGCACCTCCACCTGCGTGCCCAGTTCCCGGAGGTACTGGACCAAGTTGTATGTGAAGGAGTCGTAGTTGTCGATCATGAGGATCATGGCCATAACCCGTTCGACAGTTTCCGCCTC
>CAZXXV010000004.1:0-3010 GCA_964644725.1 uncultured bacterium | reverse complement strand
TCAGTCGAGCCCGGCGCCAGCCAGCTCGATCGCCCGCAGCATGCCTCGAGCCTTGTTCATCGTCTCCTGGAACTCCCGCTCCGGCTCCGAATCCGCCACGATGCCGGCCCCGACCTGGATGGTGGCGACCCCGCGCGCGAAGAGAACGGTCCGGATCGTAATGCAGGTATCCAGGTTGCCGGAGAAGCTCACGTACCCCACGGCGCCCGCGTAGGGGCCGCGGCGCACCGGCTCCAGCTCCTCGATGATCTCCATGGCCCGGACCTTGGGGGCGCCGCTTACTGTACCTGCAGGGAAACAGGCCCGCAGGACATCGAAGGCGTTCCGCCCTGGCTCCAGGGTCCCCCGGACATGCGAGACCAAGTGCATTACATGGGAATACCGCTCCACGGTCATGAGATCGGAGACGCTCACGCTCCCCACTTGCGCGACCTTGCCCACGTCGTTACGGCCCAGGTCCACCAGCATGATGTGCTCGGCCCGCTCCTTGGGGTCGGCCCGGAGTTCCTCCGCCAGCCGGCGGTCCTCTTCCTCCGTGCCCCCGCGCGGGCGTGTCCCGGCGATGGGCCGGAGGTCGATCCGGTCGCCCTCCAGCCGGACCAGGATCTCCGGGGAACTGCCCACCACTTTCAGGTCGCCGAGCCGGAGGTAGTACATGTAGGGGGAAGGGTTCACGATGCGCAGGGCGCGATACACGTCGAACGGATCCGCGTCGGTCCGAACGGTCAAGCGTTGCGAGAGGACGGCTTGGATGATATCGCCCGCCTCGACGTAGGCCTTGGCCCGGGCCACGGCCTCGCAGAATCCTTCCCGGGTGACGGTGGATTCCATGTGCAACGATCCGGTGCGCGCCGGCCGGCCCATGGGCGCGCCCATCGGCCGCCGCAGGGCAGCGATGATCGCGTCGATCTTCTGCTGCGCCTCCCGGTAGGCCCGCTCTACTCCCGAAGGTGTTTCCTCCTGCACTATCGCGTTTGACACCACGGTGATCCGATGCGTGACGTTGTCAAAGATGAGGAGGGTGTCGGTTAGCAGGAACAGGGCATCCGGAAGATCCAGGTCGTCCTTCGCCAGGGTGGGCAGCCGCTCCAGGTGCCGCACGATGTCATAGCTCAGGTACCCCACCATGCCCCCGGTGAAGCGGGGCAGGCCAGGGACGCTCACCGCCTGGTACTTCCCCAGAAGCTGCATCAGAGCCGTTAACGGGTCGCCGGCGTTGGTGAGGACCTCGCTCCCCTCGCCCCGCAACACTTCCAGATGTGAGCCCTTGGCGCGGAATACCAGACTGGGATTGCTCCCCAGAAAGCTGTAGCGGCCCCACTTTTCGCCCCCCTCGACGCTCTCCAGGAGGAAGGCGTAGTTGCCACTGTCAATCTTCCGGAAGGCGGAGACGGGGGTCTCCATGTCCGCCAGGATCTGACGGGCCACGGGGATGAGATTCCCCCGCCGCGCCAGCTCGCGAAAGGTCTCCAGATCGGGTGTGTACATGGCGCCGCCTCACACAGGATAGGTGTCCCCGCCGGGGAGCGATCAAACTAGCACAAGGACACGGAAAGGGTCAAGAAAACGACGGGAAATAAAGGGGGTACAGGCCGGCGGTCACCAGTCCGCCTTAGGCGGAGAGGGGATCAGTCCTGGGCAGGTGTGCGGTGTGCGAATCATCGAGCTTGCCTCGGTTCCAACGATGACTCAGTGTGCGTTCAGGAGTTGATCGATCTTCGCCTTGATGGTGCCTTTGGGGTGTGCCCCGACGACCTGGTCCACCCGGGCACCGTCGCGGAAGAACAGGAGCGTCGGGATGCTCCGGATGCCGAAGCGGGCCGCAGTCTGGCGGTTCTCATCCACGTTAACCTTTCCCACGGCCAGGCGATCGCCGTACTCGCCCGCCAGCTCCTCCAGCACAGGCGCGATCATCCGGCAGGGGCCGCACCACTCCGCCCAGAAATCCACGATCATGAGCGGCTGGGTCTTCACCTGCGCGTCGAAATCAGCATCGGTCAGTTTCAGGATGTTGGCATTGGCCATGTCATGTCCCCTAATACGTTCTCTTGGAGCAGCAATCAACAGGCGGGGCGCAGTCTAGAGAATCAGCCCGTAGCGTGTCAAGCATTTTGTCCCGCATCGGTCACTCCGAGAGACTCAGGATGCTTCCTTCACGAGGCGATGGATCAGCCGCACAAACCGCGCGGCGTTCGTGAGAAGGTTTCGGGCCTCGGTCTCGGCGATCCGCCCGGCCATTCCGTACATGGCCTGGTTCCGTTTGTTGCGCATGCGATCGAAGTAGCTCACGAGATCCGCGTGTTCTTCCCCCAGCGCCTCTCCCCCTCTCCTCACAGGCCGCAGGTTCGCGGGCGCTTTCATTCTGGGGTGGACATCCGGGCTGGAATGGACTTGACAGGATATCCAAACAGGCGTATGGTATCACACCGAAAGAGGGCTTCGGTGAGGAGGATGCACTCCCTTGAACGGGTGGGCAGCCCACCATTCGGAAACAACCGATTTCCCCGAGACGGGGGGCGGGGGGAGAATGCGCTTGACGCAGCGGTTCGATTCCACATACGATGCAGCCACCGGAGGAGGTTGACGTCATGACGACCATGAATTCCCCTTCGGCCCCGCAGAAACCCAAGCTCCTGGACAGAGTTCGGGAAGCCATCCGCGCCCGCCATTACAGCCGCAGGACTGAGGACGCATATATCGGCTGGATCAAACGATACATCTTCTTCCACGGCAAACGCCACCCTGCCGAGATGGGCGCAGAGGAGGTCACGCGATTCTTATCCGCCCTTGCCCTTGACGGGCACGTGGCCGCCTCGACGCAGAACCAAGCGCTGAGCGCCCTCCTCTTCCTCTACCAGGACGTCCTTCAGCAGGATCTTCCCTGGTTAGATGGGATCGTCCGGGCCAAGAGACCGATGCGACTGCCCGTCGTGCTCACTCGCGAAGAGGTGCAAGCTGTTCTGACGCGACTACACGGTACGCCGCGGCTCATGGCCACGCTGCTGTACGG
>CAZXXV010000003.1:0-26696 GCA_964644725.1 uncultured bacterium | reverse complement strand
CGAGTACGAGGGGACGGCCTATCACGGCTGGCAGGTCCAGCCCGGCCTGCCCACGATCCAGGGCATCCTCCAGGCGGCGCTGGCGCGGATTGCGGGAGCCCCTGTGCAGGTGACCGGGGCGGGGCGCACCGATGCGGGCGTGCATGCGCTTGGGCAGGTGGCCAGCTTCACGGCCGATCTGCGCCTGGATCCCCTGACCCTGCGCAGGGCGCTCAACGCCAGCCTGCCTCCGGACATCGTGGTCTGCCACGCCGAGGAGGCGCCCCCCGAGTTCGATGCGCGCCGCTCGGCCCGTTCCAAGACCTACCGGTACACGCTCCTGCGTCGCGACTATCCCTCGGCCCTGCTCGCCCGTCACACCCTGTATGTCGCCTCGCCTCTGGACGCGGAGGCGATGGCCGAGGCGGCCCGGGCGGTGATCGGCACTCACGACTTTTCGGCGTTTCGCGCCGGGACCTGCACGGCGAAAACGCCGGTGCGGACGGTCCTGGAGGCTATGTGGCGACCCACGGGCGACCTCTGGCACTTCGAGATCACGGGGAATGCGTTCCTCCAGCACATGGTGCGGATCCTGGTCGGGACCTTCCTGGAGGTGGGGCAGGGGAAGCGCGCGCCCGCGGAGGTCGCAGACATCCTGGCTTCCCACGACCGGCGGCGCGCCGGGAAGACGGTCCCCCCACAGGGATTGTGCCTGGTCCAGGTTCACTACTGACCGCGCGGCGAAGCAATCGTTCCCGTCCCAGCCGAGCCGTGCAGTCGCCGCCACAAGCGGGTGTGCCCTGGGAGTCAGGAGCAGGCGAGAGATTTGGCTTGTCACGGGGTGGCGGTCGAGTAGAATACCGGCGAAATTGCGGAAGGAGGGTCCCATGGCATCCATACTGGTCGTGGATGACGAGCCGGACAATCTGGAGCTGCTGGAGGCGGTCCTCATTCCAACCGGTCACACGATCCACAAGGCCCTGGGAGGGCGCGAGGGCCTCCAGGCGGTGGAGGAGGAACTCCCGGACCTGATCCTCCTCGACCTCATGATGCCGGGGGTGAGTGGCTTCGAGGTCTGCGAGATGCTGCGCGCCGATCCTCGCACGGCCCGCATCCCGATCATCATCGTCACCGCGCTGGCCCAGCTCGGCGTCAAGGAGCGGGCCCTGGCCCTCGGCGCCGACGATTACCTGACCAAGCCGATCCAGACCGCGGATGTGCTGACGCGGGTGGAGGCCATGCTGAGGGTCCGCCACCTGCGACAGGATCTGGATCGGACGCTGGCCTACCTGCACGAGCTGGATATCGCCCGCCACACCCATCGTCGCCGGACGCTGGAGGAGATCGGCGTCCACCTGGCGGCACCGCCGCGCGAGGCTGAGGGGCCGGCCGAGCCCATAGTCCTCCTGGTGGACGACGAGGAGATCACGCGCCAGTTCTACGGCGACCTGCTGGTCGAGAGCGGGTTTCGCGTGGTGGCCGTGGACAACGGCGTTGAGGCCCTGGCTGCTTTGTCCCAGCATCCCTTCGAGGCCGTCGTGCTGGACATCATGATGCCGGAGCTGTCCGGCCTGGAGGCCCTGGAACAGATCCGGCGAATTGCGCCGGATCTTCCCGTCATCATCCTCACCGCGCATCCGAGCTCCCAGAACGCTATCGTGGCCCTCAAGCTCGGCGCCTTTGATTTCATTGTGAAGGGCCTCCAGCACGAGCTGGTGGTCATGGCACTCCGCCGGGCCGTCCACCACTTCGTCCAGCTCCGCGAGAAGCGGGACGCCATCGCAGCCCTGGAGGCCCGCATCCGGGAGTTGGAAGCCCGCATTCACGACATGGAGGCCCGCCCCACCCGCTGACTCCTGCCTTAAAGCGTTCGACCGTTCGGCCGTTCGACGGTTCGGTTGCTCGGGAACAGCCGAACCACCGAACTGTCGGGACCCACGGCACCGCGGTGGATACCCACCGCTGTGGCGTGGGTGCCCCGAACGCTTTTGATCTTGCAGGGCACACGCGCCCTTGCCAACTCCGCGGACTCGTGCTACATAAGGCCGGTTAACGACCGGAGGACCTCATGGCACGTGGCTATGATTTCGCCCGCATCGAGAGAAAATGGCAGCAGATCTGGCAGGCGCAGGGCGCCTTTGTCGTCACGGAGGACGGGACGCGTCCGAAGTATTACTGCCTGGAGATGTACCCGTACCCCTCGGGCAAGATCCACATGGGGCACGTGCGCAATTACTCCATCGGCGACGTGGTGGCCCGGTACCTCACCATGCGGGGCTACAACGTGCTGCATCCCATGGGCTGGGACGCCTTTGGCTTCCCGGCGGAGAATGCGGCCTTCGAGCATGGCGTGCACCCCGCCAAGTGGACCAGCGATAACATCGCCTACATGGAATCGCAGCTCCGCCGCATGGGCTTCTCCTACGACTGGGCCCGCGAGGTCAGCTGCTGCGAGCCCGCCTACTACCGCTGGAACCAGTGGTTCTTCCTGAAGATGCTGGAGCGCGGCCTGGCCTACCGGGGGCGCGCCCCGGTGAACTGGTGTGAGCGGTGCCAGTCGGTTCTGAGCAACGAACAGGCCGAGGGCGGCGTCTGCTGGCGGCATACCGACACGCCGGTGGTCCAGAAGGAGCTGGAGCAGTGGTTCCTCAAGATCACCGCCTACGTCGAGGAGCTGCTGGGCGACCTTGAGACGCTATCCGGCTGGCCCGAGCGGGTGCGGGTGATGCAACGCAACTGGATCGGGAAGAGCGTGGGTGCCGAGGTCGAGTTTCCCCTGGCCGACGGGGGAAGCCTGCGCATCTTCACCACGCGGCCCGACACGCTGTTCGGCGCGACCTTCATGGTGCTGGCCCCCGAGCATCCGCTGGCGCTCTCCCTCTCGGCTGGCACCTCGCAGGAGGCCGCGACGGCGGCCTTCGTAACGCGAATGCGGCGCGCCGACAAGGCCGTGCGGACCGACGCCGCAACGGAGAAGGAGGGGGTCTTCACGGGTGCCTATGCCGTCAACCCCATGACGCGGGAGCGCATCCCCATCTGGGTGGCCAATTTCGTCCTCATGGAATACGGGACGGGGGCGATCATGGCGGTGCCGGCCCACGATCAGCGGGACTTCGACTTCGCCCGCCAGTACGGCCTGCCGATTCGGGTGGTGATCCAACCATCAGGAGAGACCCTAACCAGTGACACGATGGAAGCGGCCTACGAAGGCGAGGGGACCATGGTCCACTCCGGCGCCTTCAGCGGCATGGATAGCCAGGAAGGCAAACTGGCGGTCTGCCAGCTCCTAGAAGAGCAGGGGATCGGGAAGCGGGCTGTGAATTACCGGATCCGCGACTGGCTGATCTCGCGCCAGCGTTACTGGGGGACGCCCATCCCCGTCATCTACTGCGACGTCTGCGGCGTCGTGCCCGTGCCCGAATCCGACCTCCCCGTGATCCTGCCGCAGGACGTAGCCATCACCATGACAGGCGGCTCGCCGCTGGCCCGGGTCGAGGCCTTCGTGCGCACGACGTGTCCCACCTGCCGGCGTCCGGCACGGCGCGAGACCGACACCATGGACACCTTCGTGGACTCCTCCTGGTACTTTCTCCGCTTCGCCAGCCCCCAGGAGGCGTCCCGACCCCTGGACCCGACCAAGGTGCAGTACTGGCTGCCGGTGGACCAGTACATCGGCGGGATCGAGCACGCGGTGCTGCATCTCCTCTACGCGCGTTTCTTCACCAAGGTGTGCCGCGACCTTGGCCTCACCACCATCAGCGAGCCCTTCACCAACCTGCTGACCCAGGGGATGGTCTGCAAGGAGAGCTACCGCTGTCCGGAGCACGGCTATCGCCTGCCTGCGGAAGTGGACAAGCAGGGGCGGTGCACCGAGTGCCAGCGCCTGGTGGAGATCGGCCGGACCGAAAAGATGTCGAAGTCCAAACGGAATGTCGTGGATCCCGACGATCTCCTGGAGCGGTACGGGGCCGACACCATCCGGCTCTTCTCGCTCTTCGCAGCGCCCCCAGAGAAGGATCTGGAGTGGTCGGACGAGGGGGTGCAGGGATCGTTCCGCTTCCTCACCCGCATCTTCAGGCTCGTAGAGGATCACGCGGCGGGGATCCAGGCTGCCCGGGGTCTGACCTGGGAGGGCGGGGTCCACTTGGAGGAGGTCCGTGCTTTCCGACGCGTGACCCATCAGGCCATCGCGAGGGTCACGCACGACATCGAGGACGCCTTCCACTTCAACACGGCACTTGCCGCCCTCATGGAGTTGCAGAATGCCCTGACCAGGTTTCAGGACGATCTGCCTGGCGAGCTGCCAGGATCGGGTGAGCTCCCGCCGCCCGCCCGCGACGGGATCCTGGCGTTCGCCGAGGGCGTGAACGCGATGCTTACGATGCTGGCTCCCTTTGCGCCGCACCTGGCGGAGGAACTCTGGGAGACGCTGGGTCACCGGGAGAGCATCTTCCGACAGCCCTGGCCCGTGGCGGATGCGGCCCTGGCCCGGGCGGAGACCGTCGAGGTCGTCGTGCAAGTGAATGGCAAGGTTCGGAGCCGGCAGCACATCCCCCGGGGGACGGGGGAGGATCGGCTCAAGGAGCTGGCGCTCTTGGATCCGCGCATTCAATCGTGGACGGCCGGCAAGGCCGTCCGCAAGGTCGTTGTGATCCCGGACAAGCTCGTCAACATCGTCGTCTCGTCATGACGAGACCTGTCTCGTGATTCATCGGTTGGACGTGAACAGTCGGACGCCACTGGTATTTCTCTGCCTCCTCCTGCTGACCGCTGGGTGCGGCTACCAGCCCCACGGAACCGGCAGCCTGCCACCCGAAATCCAGCGTCTCCACCTGGCCGCACTGACCAACGGCACCTTCAGGCCTGGCCTCCAGGGCCTCGTCGGCGCCGCCATCCTGCGGCGCTTGCAACAGGACGGTCGAGTCCGCCTCGCCGCCCGAGAGTCCGCCGATGCGATCCTGGGGGGCACGCTGACTGCCTACGAGAATATCCCCATCGCCTTTGACCGGAGTGATATCGGCCGCCGCTTTCGCGTCCGCCTCATCCTGGCATTGCAGCTGACGGAACGAGGCGGGGACAAGGTGCGCCTGAAGGAGGAGATATTTGGGGAGGCCTTCTACACGACGGGGAGTGACGTGGTGGCCACCCGCTCGGCCGAGGAGGAGGCGGCACAGCGGGCCGCGCAGGACCTCGCGGCCCGCGTTGTGGAGCGTCTGATGCAAGGCCTGTGACGGTCGATCAGGATGCTGCAGGCTTGGCCAGGCGGTTGAGTTGCCGCATGAGGCGGGACTTCTGTCGGGCGGCGGCGTTCTTGTGCAGAATCCTCTTGCTCACGGCGCGGTCAATGATCGGCGTGGCATCTGCCATCGCCTGCGTCGCGGCCTGTCCCTGATTCTCTGCCACGGCAACCCGAACCCGCTTGAGACTGGATCGCAGCTTGCCCTTGGCGGCCCGGTTGCTTTCGGTTCGCCGCGCGGTGCGGCGCAAATCCTTGATGGACGATGTGATGATCGGCATGAACACGACTCCTTTGCGCAATGGCCACGAAGGAAAAACCGTCCTGCGGCCCGCCTGGCGGGCAGGACGGCGCCCTTTTTGTAGAAGAGTGGGGCGGGGATGTCAAGGGTTTTCTCCCGGCCGCGCGAAACGTGAAGCGTAAAACGTGAATCTCCGAGAGCGTCCGCCCTCACGTTTCACTCTTTACGTTTCACGGTGGCCCCTCATCCGCCTCGCACCGAGGCAGACATGACCACCCACGCCGGTCACGTGCGGCAGATCGCCTCGGCCGCCGGTGTCGTCAGCGCCGCGACGCTCGTGAGCCGCGTCCTGGGGTTCGTGCGGGACATGGCCATTGCCTGGCTCTTCGGCGCGGGCATGCTGGCCGACGCCTTCTTCGTGGCCTTTCGGATCCCGAGCACCCTCCGGGAACTCTTGGGGGAGGGAGCCCTGTCGGCCGCCTTCATTCCCACCTTCACCCGGACCGCGACTCGGGAAGGGCGCCAGGCGGCCTGGGACCTCGCGTCGGCAGTGATGGGCACCCTGATCGTCGTCCTGGCGGCCGTGACGCTCATCGGCGTCATCCTGGCGCCGGGAATCGTTCACGTCCTGGCGCCGGGTTTCGCAGAGATTCCGGGAAAGGTGCCCCTTACCGTCCTGCTCCTCCGGGTCATGTTCCCGTACATCTTCCTGGTCGGCCTGGCTGCCCTCTTCATGGCGATCCTGAACTCCCTGGGCCACTTCCTGACGCCAGCCCTGTCCCCAAGCGTACTGAACATCGCGATGATCGCGGCGGCGCTGCTCATCGCGCCCCACGCCAGCAATCCTGTCCTTCCCCTGGGCATCGCAGTCTTGGTGGGCGGTGCGGGCCAACTCGTGATTCAGGTGCCGGCCGCCGTGACCCGCGGATGGCGACCGAGGCTGCGCGTGGCGCCTGGCGATCCCCGCGTGCAGGAGATCGCTCGCCTGATGGGGCCGGGAGTTGCGGGATTGGCGATCACGCAGATCAACGTCTTCGTGGGGACGCTCCTGGCCTCTTTCCTGGCCCAGGGGAGCGTGGCGGCCCTCACCTATGCCTTCCGCCTCGTGCAATTTCCGATCGGAGTGATCGGGGTCGCCATCGCCACGGGTGCCCTGCCGGTCATGGCGGCCTCCATCGCCAAAGATGCTGTGGAGGAGATGAAGGGTGCCCTGCAGGGGAGCCTACGCCTGGCGATCTTCCTGACCCTGCCGGCGATGGTCGGCCTCATCGTCTTTCGGTTGCCGATCCTCCATGTCCTCTTCGAGCGGGGCGCCTTCACCCGGCCGGTGACTGTCCTCACGGCCCAAATCCTCCTGGCGTACACCGTGGGTCTGGTGTTCTACATCAGCAACCGGATCCTCGCCCCGGCCTTCTATGCCATGCACGATACCTGGACCCCGGTGACGACGGGGATGATGGCCGTCGGAGTGAACATCGCGGCGAGCATCCTGCTCATGGGGCCCCTCGGGGCCGCGGGCCTGGCCCTGGCGACGGCGGTGTCGTCGTTGAGTAACTTCGTCCTACTGTTCACGCGCCTGCGTCGCCGGATCGGTCCGCTGGGAATGAGACGGTTGCTCTTGCCGGCGGCAAAGATCGGGCTGGCCTGCCTTCCCATGGCTACGTGGGGGGTCTTGTCGCAGGTGTGGTGGGATGTCATGATAGCCCCCGGAACGGCCGCAAAGGCGGCTCTCTTGTGTGCCGAGGTTGGTGTAGCGATGGCTATCTTCGCGGCGGCTGCCGCGGCCTTGCGTTGTGAAGAGTTCGGCTGGGCCGTGGATCTTCTTCGGCGGCGTCGTGGCGGATAGGCCGTTTCTTGTTTGTCCCTACGTCCATCTCGCCTCGGAAATCCCGGCAGTCACCGCTAGTCTTTCAGTCCGGTCAGAGCAATTCCCTGGATGAAGTATCGCTGCAGCGCCCCGAAGATCACGACGATAGGAATGATCGAGACCAGGGACATGGCCATGATTGGCCCGCCTGCCACTGATGTATCCGCTTGGAAGAGCGCCAGGCCCAACTGCACCGTGTACATTTTTTCCGTGCGCGTGACGATGAGCGGCCACAGGAGAGCATTCCACCGCCACATGAACTGAAAGATGGCATTGGTCGCGATGGCGGGGACGCACAGGGGGAGGGCCACCTGCCAGAAGAGTCGCCACTCGCTGGCGCCGTCAATCCGCGCGGCCTCCAAGAGGTCATCCGGCAGCGTGGTCATGTACTGGCGCATCAAGAAGACACCAAAGGCCTGGCTGATCACCGGGATGATCAACCCCTGGAAGGTATCCACCCATTTGAGCTTGGACATCAGCAAATAGAGGGGGATGATTCTGACGTGCTCTGGAATCATGAGGGCGCTCAAGATCAGCAGGAAGAGCGCCTCTCGTCCCCGGAACCGGTACTTGGCGAGGCCGAAGCCTGCCATGGAGTTGAACAAAACGGAGAAAGCGACGGCGCCGCAGGCCACGATGAGGCTGTTGCCGAAGTAGCGGGAGAAGTTCGACCGTTGCCAGCCGATGGCAAAGTTCTCCCAGGCGAAATGCCTGGGTAAGAGCTGTGGGATGGGAGTGAAGATCTCATTGGCGGGCTTCAGGGCAATGCTGAGCATCCACAGGACCGGAAAAAGCATTCCCGCTGCCCCGAGTGTCAACATCACGTAGATGGTCAGGTGGGCAGTGGTGAGTTTGCGGAACCGATGAGACCCTGGCCTCACGAGATCATCCCTCGAACACTCGCTTCTGCACCAGGGTCATCGCGAAGACGATGCAGAAGAGCATGACAGCGATGGTGGCCGCATAGCCCAGATCCCAGGCTTCAAAGGCCGAGAGGTAGATGTAGAGAACGAGGACCAGCGAGGCGCGTCCGGGGCCGCCGCCGGTCATGACGTAGATTTGGTCGAAGGCCCGGAAGGAATTGATGACGGCCAGCACCGTGACCATGAAAAAGATGGGACGCAGGAGCGGCAAGGTGATGTGGCGGAACTTCGCCCAGCCGTCAGCCCCATCGATCTCTGCGGCCTCGTAGAAATTGGCGGGGATGCTTTGGAGCCCCGCCAGGAAGATCACCATGTAGTACCCGACATTGGCCCAGATGCTGGCCAGAATGATGCAGGGCATGGTGAGGCGATAATCCTGAAGCCACATCTGTTCCGGAAGGCCGAGCGTCTTCAAGAACGCATTCAGGATGCCGTAGTGGGCGCTGAAGATCCATTTCCAGATCAGCCCCACGACCACCCACGAGATCATGTTGGGCAGAAGATACGCGGAGCGTATGGCGAGCCGTCCCCAGAGCGGGCGGTTGAGTCCGACCGCCACCGCCAGGGCCAGGATCACCGTCGGCGGCACGACCCCGGCCGTGTAATAGATGGTGTTGCGCACCGCCACCCAAAAAACGTCATCCGTCCACAGCTTGAGGTAGTTCTCCAGCCCAGCGAACCGCCATCCTTCCAGACGCCAATCCTGGAAACTCAGAACCACGTTGTAGACCAGCGGGTAAAAGGCAAAGGTCAGCACCAACAGGATGTTGGGCGCAACGAAAAGATATGGGGCCAGCTTCCCCCGACGTTGACCAGCCGGCGTTTTCATTGCAGGGCCCCTGTGGTCGGGCGTCGCGCGGGGGGAACAGGAAGCTGCCCTCGCAACTCCCCGTCCCCCCCTCGCTCGTGCGCTCACCTCTTCAGTTGCTCTTCAATGATTCTGGCCATGGCGTCAGCGGCTTGCTGGGCAGTCTTCTGGCCGCTCACGGCTGCCGCCAACTCCTGGAGGACCTTGTCGCGAGTCGCCCCGTAGAAACGGTGCAATTGCTCCTTCGCCATGTGGTCGGGCATGTGCTTGGCCTGCTCGACGAAGAGGGGCATCAGATCGGGACGCATCTTCCACTGAAGACCCTTCACGTTTTTCCGAGCGGGCACGCTGGAGAGTTCGTTCGCCCAGCGGACCGTCATCTCCTCGCTGGCCAGGAACTCCAGCAGCCTCCATGCCTCCTTGGGTTGCTTGCTGTCGAACACGATCCAGTCGCCGCCGGACGCCACGGTCGCTGGATCGCCCAGCTTGCCCTTGGGCATGAAGGTGAAGCCGTACTTGTAGTTCTTCATCTGGGCTTGCAGGGCCGGGATCTGATGGTTGCCAGTGCCTAGCCAAATGGCGGTCGTGCCGGAGGCAAAGAGCGCGAGAAAATCCTCGGTTCCTTCGAGCACGCCGGGGGCAGCCAGCTTCTGCTTGTGCAGATCCATGGTCCACTGGATGGCCTCCACCCCGGCCGGCTCGTTGATCGCGGCCTTCCTAAAGTCGGGAGAGGCAAGGGCCCCCTTGTTCTGAAAGAGAAACGGGATCCACCCGTCGAGGCTGGGGCGCTCGAACTGGAGGGGATACTTACAGGACGTTTTCTCCTTGAGAGTCTTCGCAATGCTCACCAGTTCATCCCAGGTCCAGGCGTCTTCGGGCTTGGTGGGAGCCTTGATTCCCGCCTGGGCAAAGTAGTCGGCGTTGTACCCCACGGCGCGCACGGTTGTGCCGACTGGCGAGCCATAGATCTTGCCGCCGATGTAGACTTCGACAAAGCGGCTCGGATCGAACTGGTCCTTGAAATCTTGGGGCAGATACGGAGTGCCGTCGGTGAGCTTCCCGGCCGCCGCGAAGGGGGCAATTCGCTGGGTGACCATAAGAGCCACGTCAGGCAGGTCGTTGGCTGCGGCCCGAGTCTGCAGGACTTCCGGCAGCTTGGCCAGGGTGGCGACCTGGACATTCAGCTTGATGTCGGGATTGGTCTTTTGAAAGTCGTCCAGCATGGACTGGATGACGACTTTGCCGGCGTCGGTGGTGTAGTAGTACAGGACCGAGAGCGTCACCGGATTGGCAGCGGCCGCAGGCGTGCGAGCTGCCCCATACGTACTCAGGAATGCCACGACCAACAGCGTCATTACGATCCATGTGGGAAGCCGGTTCACCTTTCGAGTGTTCATGCTCCTCCTCCATATTCTCCAGGATGCAAAGCTTCCGCCCTTGGCTCGGCTTATCGCTTTCTCACCTCCTTCTGAAGATGCTCTGCGTGGGTCAAGTGACGTTGTCCAGCACCCGGTTTCCTGCACGAGGGAAAGGCTGTTTTTCGACGAGGTCCTTTGCGGCTTCAAGCCGCATCAGCAGTTCGCCGATCTTGGTCCGGGCGATGATCAGACTTGACTTCTCGGGCTCTCGGCGGCTATGGCAGAACCACCGGCCCTCTTCCTCTTAACCGACATCCTCGGATGCTTTTATCATACTCGAAAGGGCTCTCCAACGGAATTGCGCAAGGCCGATGTTCAGCCTTCTAGTGACCTTCTCCTCCTAACTTCTCGTCATTTCTGCTGTCCTGAGGACTTTTTAGTTGACGGGAACTGTGCCTTATGGTATCTAGCAACGCTTACAACCCGCCCCTAGGTCCTACCGGTTGGACGGCCGGGCGGGTATCCATTCCACGATGGCCGGCAGGAGCGATCCTCGTGCCCGGCGGGAGGGGTAGCGATATGCGACTCACCGGTTCCGAAATCTTCATGAAATGTCTCCAGGCCGAGGGGGTTCACACCATCTTCGGTTATCCTGGCGGGGCGATCCTCCACGGCTATGACGTGATGCTGGACTATCCGCTCCGGCATATCCTGGTCCGGCACGAACAGGTCGCCATTCACGCCGTCGAGGGCTTCTACAAGGCCAGCGGGAAGACCGGGACGGCCATCGTCACCTCCGGCCCGGGCGCGACCAACACGATCACCGGCCTGACGGATGCCCTCATGGATTCCATGGCGATCGTGGTCTTCACGGGCCAGGTGCCGACGGCCGTGATGGGCTGTGACGCCTTCCAGGAAGCGGACGTGGTCGGGACCACCCGGACCTGCACCAAGCACAACTTCCTGGCCTCGAAGACGGAGGATCTCCCCCAGATCATCAAGGAGGCCTACTACATCGCGCGCAGCGGCCGGCCGGGGCCGGTTCTGGTGGACCTGCCCAAGGACATCATCATGGGCCGGGCCGAGTTCAAGGGTTACCCTGAAGAGGTCTCGATTCGCGGCTACAACCCATCGGTGAACGGCCACCTGGGACAGATCAGGAAGGCGGCCGAACTGATCGCCTCGGCCAGGCGACCCGTGATCTACGGTGGCGGCGGGATCATCCACGCCGACGCATCGGCCGAGTTCACCGAGCTGGTCAACCTCACCCAGATCCCCACGACGCTCACCCTCATGGGGCTGGGGGCCCTGGACACGTCGCATCCCTTGTGGCTGGGCATGCTGGGGATGCACGGGACCTACACGGCGAACATGTGCATGGCCCACGCGGACCTCATCATCGCCATCGGTCCCCGCTTCGATGACCGGGTGACCGGCAAGCTGTCCGAGTTCGGCAAGAACGCCAAGATCATCCACGTGGATATCGATCCCACGTCCATTCGGAAGAACGTCCATGTGGACGTGCCCATCGTGGGGGACGTGAAGCGGGTCCTGACCCAATTGAACGCCGAGCTCAAGAAGGTCAAGCGCGACTGGCGCACAGAGCTGGCGGAATGGCACGGCCAGATCGCGGAGTGGCAGCGCACGCACCCGCTGACCTATTACCAGCACCCCGAGGGACGCATCAAGCCGCAGTACGCCATCGACCAGATCTACCAGGTGACGGAGGAGCACGACCCCATCATCTCCACCGGGGTGGGCCAGCACCAGATGTGGGCCGCCCAGTACTACCGGGCCCGCCACCCGCGCCGCTGGCTCACCTCCGGCGGCCTGGGGACCATGGGCTTTGGATTCCCCGCAGCCCTGGGCGCCCAGGCGGCCTTCCCGGACAAGCTGGTCATCGACATCGACGGCGACGGAAGCTTCCAGATGACCATGCAGGACCTCATCACCTGCGTCCAGTACAATCTCCCGGTGAAGATCTTCATCATCAACAACAAGTACCTGGGGATGGTCCGGCAGTGGCAGCAGCTGTTCTACGGCAAGCGGTACTCCCAGGTAGACCTGGAGATCCAGCCGGATTTCGTCAGGCTGGCAGAGGCCTTCAGCGCCGTGGGGCTCCGGGCAGAGCGGTCAGGGGACGTCAAGCCTATCATCGAGAAGGCCATCAGCACGCCGGGGCCCGTGGTGGTGGACATGGTATGCGAGCGGGAAGAGAACTGCTTCCCCATCATCCCGGCAGGCTGCGCCATCAAGGACATCATCGAAGCCGGGGATCCGATCCCCGAGAAGCTCTTCCAGGGGTGGCGATGACCGATCCCAAGCACTACCGCAAGCACACGTTGTCTCTCCTGGTGGAGAACCACCAGGGGGTCCTGGCCAAGATCGCCTCCCTGATCGCGGCCAAGGGGTACAACATCGACAGCCTGTCCGTGGCGGAGACGATGGACCCCACGGTCTCCCGGATGACGATGTCGGTCCGCGGGGACGAGTGGGTGATGGAGCAGGTGGTCAAGCAGTTTCACCGGATCATCGACGTGATCAAGGTCGTGGACCTGACCGACGAGCCGCACGTGAACCGCGAGATGATCTTCATCCGGGTGAACGCCGAGCCCGCCAACCGGGCCGAGATCCTGCGCATCACGGAGATCTTCCGCGGCCGGATCGTGGACGTCACGCCCACGACCTACACCCTGGAGGTCACGGGAGAGGAGAGCAAGATCCAGGCGGTGCTGGAGCTCCTGCAACCCTTCGGCATCCAGGAGATCGTGCGCAGCGGCACGCTGGCCATCGCGCGGGGGAGCAAGACCGTCTCGAAACGGGACGAGAGCAGGCTGCGCGTGGCCAGCCGGAAGCAGGCGGTCGCAGAGTGAAACGAGGAGACCCATGGCCATGCGGCAGAAGGAAGCCGATCACCCCATCGAGGTGGTCGGGAAGGAACTCCGCGGGATGATGAGCTGGCTGAAGGGACGACGCTAGCCGGCGCCGGGTCACCGTCGCCGGTCACCGGGAATCGGGAGGTCCTCCACTGGACGAGCAGCGCGGAACCGCCATGGCATGGTCTCAGGGACGAGGAGTGGACAGGTGGGCCCGGGGGAGGATTCGCCTCGGGGCCTTGCTGTTCATCCTGGTAGCGGTAGCGGGAATCTATCTGGCCATCAAGTTCGTCCCACCCTACTGGACCTACCTGAGCATGCAGGACCCGGTGAAAGAAGCAGCCATAGCCGTCGTCACGTCATCCGACGAGGCCAGGGCGAAGGCGGAACTCATGCGTCGAGCAAAGGATGAGGGCCTTGCGCTCGACGAGGATAATATTGAAATCGTCCGGGAGGAGACTATGTTGGTGGTTCGGGTCACCTGGGTGACACCCGTGGAACTCCCCCGGTATCGCTACGACCTCCGGTTCCGTATCGAGGAGCGCGTCCCTCTGCGCTGACCTTCGCGGCAGGAGCCCTCGCCATCCCTCAGCCACCTCTGTTCATCATCGCCGGCCCCACGGCCGTGGGGAAATCGGCCCTGGCGTTGGCTATGGCCCGACGCGTTCCCGGCGAAATCATCGTCGCCGACTCCATGCAGGTGTACCGGCGGATGGATGTGGGGACAGGCAAGCCATCGCCCGTGGAGCGGGCGGTCGTCTCGCACCACCTCCTGGACATCTGTGAGCCGAGCCAAACCTTCTCAGCCTCTGAGTTCGCCAGCCGCGCCCACGCGCTGGTCGGCGAGATCCGCGGGCGCGGGCGCGTGCCGATCCTCGTCGGGGGAACGGGCCTATATCTTCGCGCGTTTCTGAAAGGGCGGCTCGCTGGGACGGGTGGCAACCCAGCGATTCGGGCGCGACTCAAGCAGGAGGCGGAGGCGGCCGGATCTCAGGTGTTGCACGAGCGCCTGGCAGCCCTCGATGCCCCCACGGCTGCCCGGGTGCATCCCCGCGACCTCTTTCGGATCATCCGAGCGCTGGAGCTTCTGGAGGTCACGGGCCGACGTCCCTCAGAGATCCGGCCGGACCTCTGGGATGCACCGCAGCTCCACGTATCGGCCATGGCGGTTCTCACCCGGGACCGCCAGGAACTCGACCGGATGATTGACGAGCGCGCGCGGAACATGTGGGAGGGAGGCCTCGTGGAAGAGGTGCGGAGGCTTTTGGCCGAAGGATACGAGCCCGGCCTGGCGGCCTTCAGATCGTTGGGCTATCGCCAGGCGGTCGCCTACCTTCAGGGGCGCCTGACGGAGGCGGAGTCACTGGCGGCCATGCAGCGGGCAACCCGGCAGTACGCCCGACGGCAACTGATCTGGTTCCGTCGCGAGCCGGCCGCCGAATGGATGACGGTGCGTGGATGGAACTGGGTGGAACCGCTGGCAGACCAGCTCGTCGGTCGCCTGGGGTCCGAGGCCTCCCTCCGTCAATCCGACCGGCATGACGGGTGGAGAAGCGGTTCGGACGGTTGAGGAGGGTAGGGCGGGCCATGCGAAGCTGGGTGCTGCACGGGACAGATCGGATCGCGGGGGCTATCCGCGTCCCGGGGGACAAGTCCATCTCGCATCGCAGCCTCCTCTTGGGGGCCATGGCCCACGGGGTGACGGAGGTGCGCGGCTTCCTCCAGAGCGAAGACTGCCTGGCGACCCTCCGCGCTCTCCGGGCCCTGGGAGCGGAGATCACGGAATCGACCGAGGGATGCCTGCGGATCCTGGGGCGGGGACCCGAGGGACTGCGGGAGCCCGACACGATCCTGGATGCAGGGAACTCCGGGACGAGCCTTCGCCTCTTGGCTGGGCTCCTCGCAGGCCGGCCGTTTTTCAGCATCCTGACCGGCGATGCCTCGCTCCGGAGCCGCCCCATGCGGCGCGTGGTGGATCCGCTGACCGCCATGGGCGCCACGGTTTTGGGACGCGCCAGCGGGCAGTATCCGCCCTTGGCGATTCAGGGCTGTCACCTGTCGGGAATCGCGTGGACCTCGTCCGTGGCCAGCGCCCAGGTCAAATCGGCCATCCTCCTGGCCGGCCTCCAGGCCGCGGGCGAGACGAGCGTGACCGAGCCGATGCTCTCCCGGGACCACACCGAGCGGATGCTCCAGGCCTTTGGCGTCCCCGTGCGACGTCAGGGAACCACCGTCAGCGTGCCCGGCCAGGCGCGCCTTCGAGGGGCCAGCCTGGCCGTCCCAGGCGATTTGTCCTCAGCCGCCTTCTTCCTCGTGGCCGCGGCCGCTTGCCCGGGTGGTGAGGTGGTCATCCGGGATGTGGGGGTGAACGCCACGCGGATCGGCGCGCTCGAGGTGCTGCAAGCGATGGGCGCGACCATCAGTCAAGAGCACGCGCGAAGCGAGGCGGGAGAGCCGCTGGCGGACCTCGTGGTGCGGGGGGCACAACTCCGCGGGACGAGGATCGGCGCCGAGATGATCCCGCGCCTGATTGATGAGATCCCAGTGCTGGCGGTTGCGGCGGCCCTGGCCGAGGGAGAGACGGTGATCTCGGGTGCAGCCGAACTCCGCGTCAAGGAGGTGGACCGGCTCTCCGCGCTGGCCGGGGAACTGGCCAAGCTGGGGGTCCAGGTGGCCGAGGAGCGGGACGGCCTGCGCATCGTCGGGGGCCGGCGCCTGCGGGGCGCGGTCGTGAGGAGCCGCGGGGACCACCGGATGGCCATGGCGCTCACCATCGCCGGCCTCTTTGCGGACGGGGAAACCCGGGTGCAGGATGTGGACTGCGTCGAGACCTCGTTCCCCCGCTTTGCGGGGCTGCTCGCCGAGGTGGCTCCCGGCTGCGGCATTCGAGAAGTCGACGCCGCCGCCTGACCCCGCTCTGTGGATCAATAATGGGTGTCTCCCCGGGCTTCTCACACAGTGCTTGATTCTTTGCGGATGCCATGGCTGGTGCACGGCGGCGGTTGGTGATCGCGATTGACGGTCCAGTCGGCGCGGGCAAGAGCACGGCGGCTCGACGTCTGGCCGAAGCCCTGGGATACGTGTACATCGACAGTGGGGCGATGTACCGGGCGATGGGGTGGAAGGCGGTCCAGGCGGGCGTGGATCTCCGCGATCGTGAACGTGTCGCGGCGCTGGCCCTGGCCACGGACATCCGCGTGGCTCCAGGGCCCGCGGGTCCCCGGGTGCTGGTGGATGGCCAGGATGTCACGACTGCGCTGCGAACCCGCGCGATGGATGAAGCCTCCTCGGTGGTATCCACCTATCCCGAGGTCCGCCGCCGGCTCGTTACACTTCAGCGGGCGATGGCGCAGGCAGGCGGGATCGTCATGGATGGCCGGGACATCGGAACCGCGGTGTTTCCCAATGCGGATCTGAAGTTCTACCTGGACGCCGATCTCACCGTGCGTGCGGCGCGCCGCCTGCAGGATCTGCGGCGGAGCGGGACCGATGCCGATCTGGAAGCCATCCAGGCCGAGGTGGCCCGCCGGGACGCGCGTGACCGCGCGCGCGAAACCTCGCCTCTCACAGCCGCGCCCGATGCCATCCGGATCGACTCCACGAACCTCGCTGTCGACGAGGTCTTGCGCCGGATGCTGGCGGTCGTCGAGGAAATCCTGAAACCGGATAAGTCCTGAATTTCTGTGGAGATACGGAAGTTTTTCCTTGCCTCGATGAGGGCGGGTGTGTATGATGCATGCCTGTCGCGGCCCTCGCTGAGGTGACCGCAGACGATGCTGTACACGATCGGGGTCAATCTCTGTCGCTGGATTGTCCGGGCGTTCTTCGCGTTCTCCGTCGAGGGAGTGGAGCACGTTCCGGAGAGCGGGCCGGTCATCCTGGCGCCCAATCACGTGAGTAACCTGGACCCGGTGGTGGTCGGGGTTGCGGTGCACCGTCGGGTCCACTTCATGGCGAAGAAGGAGCTGTTTCGGAACCCCCTCGTCGGGTGGTTCCTGCGCGGACTTCAGGTCTACCCCGTCACGCGGGAGCGCGTTGATCCCTCCACGCTGAAGCGCACACTCTCCCTGCTGGCAGCCGGGAATGTGGTCCTGATGTTTCCCGAAGGAACGCGGGGGGACGGACGCACCCTGGGTCCGGCCAAGCCCGGGATCGCCGTGATTGCCGCTCGCTCCGGGGCACCGGTGGTGCCGGTGTTCCACTGGGGAGCGGAGCAGGTCTTGCCCCGGGGCGGCCGCCGGATGCGCCGTGGGCCCCTGCGGGTCCGGTTCGGTCCGCCGCTCACGTTCTCGGCCGGCGACCGGCACGACCGTGAGGCCGTTGAGGCGTTCTGCCGAGAGCTCATGGAGGCTATTGCGGCGCTTCGCCCACCCGCGGAGCAGCCGATGACTGTTTCTGGCTGAGGCGGCATGGTCGCCTCGCCCGTTTCCGCCATCGCACCCCGCATGCCCGGGGGCGGTGCGGCAGCCACAATCCACAGCCGTGCGCAGGAGGTAAGGGTTCGCATGACATCACAGTCGGTCCAATCAGAGGCCTCGTTTTCCACGGATCCCGAAGAGGCGGAGCGCTCGGGCCCCTCGGCGGAGATGCGTGAGATCTACGAGCAGAGCGTCCGGGACATCGTCGAGGGCGAGATCGTCAAGGGCACCATCCTGGAAGTCACGGATGACGCCGTCCTCGTTGACATCGGCTACAAGTCCGAGGGACTGATCCCCCTGCGGGAGTTTCGGACGCCGTCGGGTGAGGTGACGATCAAGGTCGGCGACGTGGTGGACGTCTACCTCGAGCAGAAGGAGGACAGCGAGGGTCTGATCGTCCTCTCGCGGGAAAAAGCGGAGAAGATCAAGATCTGGGACGAGCTGTCCCGGGTGTACGACACGGGCGGCGCCATCACCGGCACGATCCTGGGCCGCACCAAGGGCGGCCTGATCGTGGATATCGGGGTGCGGGCTTTCCTGCCCGGCTCCCAGGTGGACCTGCGGCCGGTTCGGGACCTGGACAAGCTCATCGGGAAGGCCTTCCCGATGAAGATCATCAAGCTCAATCAGAAGCGGGGCAACATCGTCCTGTCCCGGCGTGAACTCCTGGAGGAGGAACGCAAGCATCTCAAAGAGCAGACCCTGGCCAACCTTACGGAAGGCTTGCGCATCAAGGGGAAGGTCAAGAACATCACCGAGTACGGGGCCTTCGTGGACCTGGGCGGTCTGGATGGCCTCCTGCACATCACCGACATGTCCTGGGGGCGGGTGGGCCATCCTTCCGAGCTGTTCCAGGTCGGCGACGAGGTGGTGGTGGTGGTCCTGAAGTTCGACCGGGCCAACGAGCGGGTGTCGCTGGGATACAAACAGCGGCTGCCCGATCCATGGGAGGCGGTGGAGCAGAAGTACCCCATCGGCTCGAAGCTGAAGGGCAAGGTGGTCAGCCTCACCGATTACGGCGCCTTCGTGGAGCTGGAGGAGGGAGTCGAGGGCCTGGTTCACATCTCCGAGATGTCCTGGACGCAGCGGGTCAAGCACCCCTCGAAGGTTGTGGCGATCGGGGATGGCGTGGAGGTCGTGGTCCTAGACGTGGATCGCGGGAACAAGCGGATCTCCCTGGGCATGCGCCAGGCGGAACCCAACCCTTGGAACTTCATCGAGGAGCGGTACCCGGTCGGCACCCGGCTCGAGGGCCGGGTCCGGAACCTGGCCGACTTCGGCGCCTTCGTGGAGCTGGAGGAGGGGATCGACGGACTCATCCACATCTCCGACATGTCCTGGACCAAGCGGGTGCGGCACCCCTCGGAGATCTTGAAGAAGGGGGAGAAGGTGGAGGCCATCGTCCTGCACGTGGACAAGGCCAATCACCGGATCTCCCTGGGCCTCAAGCAGATCCAGCAGGATCCCTGGCAGGCGGCCGTCCCGGAGAAGTATCGGGTGGGCATGGACGTGAAGGGCAAGGTGGTCCGCACCACCGACTTCGGCGCCTTCGTGGAGCTGGAGGATGGGGTGGAGGGCCTCCTGCACGTGTCTGAGCTCTCCCACGATCGCGTCAACAAACCTGAGGACGTGGTCCAGGTGGGGCAGGAGCTGACACTCAAGGTGATCAAGCTGGATCCCGAGGAGCGGAAGATCGGGCTCAGCCTGCGTGCCTTCCTCGAAGGCCAGGGCGGGGGCACAGTCGAGGACGAGGGCAACCGCGGCCGCAAGCGACGGCGGCGAGAGGGGGACGAGGAGTAGGATAACGTGGCCGGCTGGAGTGGGCGGCGACTGGCGGTTGGCGTGATTCTCGGCACGATCCTGTTCGTGGTCGTGGTGGGCCTGGCCGCAGCGCTCCTGGGTCCGCGCCTGCCCTTTGGCGGGAACCGCGTGGCGGTCATCGCCGTTGAGGGAGTAATCACGGACTCCCACGAGGTGATCGAACAGCTCCATCGCTACCGCGACCTGCCGAACGTCAAGGCGGTGGTCCTGCGCGTGAACAGTCCGGGCGGGGCCGTCGCGCCCTCCCAGGAGATCTCCCAGGAGATCCTGAAGTTCCGCCGCGAGACCAAGAAGCCGGTGGTGGCGTCGCTGGGCAGCGTGGCCGCTTCGGGCGGCTACTACATCGCGGCGGCCGCGGACCGGATCGTGGCCAATCCCGGGAGCATCACGGGGAGTATTGGGGTCATCATGCAGATCCCCAACCTCGGCGGCTTGCTCCAGAAGGTGGGCATCAAGACCACGGTCATCAAGGCTGGGGAGAATAAGGACCTTGCCTCCATCACCCGGGATCTGACCGACTCCGAGCGGCGGATCCTCCAGGAGGTGATGGACGACGTGCACGGCCAGTTCATCGACGCGGTGGCCGCCGGGCGCCGCCTGGATCGCGCGCGACTCGAGCCGCTGGCCGATGGCCGGATCTTCAGCGGGCGGCAGGCCCTGGCCTTGGGCTTGGTGGACGAGCTGGGCGACCTCCCCGACGCCATCGAGCGCGCCGGGGGCCTGGCCGGGATTCCAGGCCGTCCGAAGGTGGTTCAGGAGCGCCGGCGGCGCTTCTCGCTGTGGGACTTGGTGACGGAGAGCCTGGGCCTCGTCTTGCCCGCGGGCAGAGCGGTGCCACTCATGGCCCTGCAGTACCTCTGGCAATGACCAACCGGAGGAGCGCGAAAATTCAAATGGCAAACTGACAACCGACGACCGGTCAATCGGAGGAACAGAAAGAGATGGCCGGCTGTCGGTTGTCCGTTGTCCGTTTTCCATTGGCACTATCTGCCTGGTGATAGGTGGGAAAAGGAGGTGGATTCCATGACCAAGGCCGATCTCGTGGAAAAGGTGGCCGCACAGGTCAACCTGACGAAGAAGGACACGGAAGTCGTCATTGATACCATCTTCAACAGCATCTCGCAGGCCCTGGCCGCAAAGAATGAGGGCAAGGTCGAACTCCGTGGTTTCGGCAGCTTCCGGGTACGCAAGCGCCGGGCCCGGCAGGGACGGAATCCGCAGACCGGCAAGCCGGTCCAGGTCCCGGCCAAGCGAGTCCCGTATTTCAAGCCCGGCAAGGAGCTGAAGGCCCTGGTCGACTCCTAGTCTGCAGCCCGGATCCAGACGCCGAAGCGTAGGCTGTCGCTTGGTGCTTCACTGCCGGGGAAGTCGGGAGCTCCCGGCGCTCCCCTGAGATCCATGCGGACGTTCTTCGAGAGCCGGACGGACCTGTCTCCGCGCTACATCGAGGGCACCGGTCCAGAGCTGGAGGAGCTGTTCGGCAGTCCGGTGCCCGAATTGCCGGAAGGCCAGCTTGTCCCCGAGCAGGGCGAGGCCCTGCTCGGGGACCTCCACCCGGGACTGCGCACCGCCTTCCGCGAAATGGTGGAACACGCCTATCGCTCGCTGGTCGCCAAGCGGGGCAAGGATGCAGGGACGGAGACTCCGTTCGCGTGGAGCGGCGGCCCCGAAACTCCCTACAGTCGCTTCGAGGAAGCCCTCAACGCCATCCTCACCAACATCCTGGAGCGCGAACGCCGCCTCGGGCTGCTGAACCTGTTCTGGCTCGCCCACTCCAGAGATGCCGCTGAGGTCATCCAGGAGTTCTTTTCCCAGCCCGGGATCAAGATCGACATCAAGTATCAGATGCACCCCCTGCTGCAAGGCTCCTATCGCAACACCCGCAACAGGGCCTGGACCTGGTTCAAGGGCCAGAAGGGGGACAAGCTTCGCTACAACCTGGGATCCCGGTTCAACCCCCGACTCATCGAGTGCATCATCGACGATCAGTTGCCGCTGACCGAGGTCAGCATGGCCCGCCTCAACCTGGCCCAGGTCCTGGTCGAACCGAACAAGCGCTTCCGCCTCACGTTCCGAGAGTTCAAGGAGATCTACGTCGCCTGCCGAGAGCGTCTGCGGGAAGGCCTCCAGCGAAAGGAGGCCAAGTTGCTCGAGCTGTTGCGGCGCAGCTTCCCCTCCATCCGCCCCGAGCTGTACGACGACGAGAAGGCCGCGACGAAGATCCTGTTCAACACGCGGGTGGTGACCTACCTGCTGGGGGATCTCAGCGGCCTGGGCACCAAGCTCTTGGGCAACTCGATCCTGAAGGCGGAGATCGGACCCGGCAGGACCTGGGGCGAACTCCTCGCAGACTACACGGATGTCCTCCAGGCCGTGAAGCGGAGCGAGGCGGTGGATTTGGTGCGCCAGGCGGTGACCCTTGCCGGCCCGGAGCAATCGGAGGGCCAGCGTCGGGAGCTGTACGACGAGGGACGGCTGTACCGCTTCCATCCCGAGGGCGAGGTCCTGAGCCTGGCCCGCAAGATCACGGTGATCTTCGCCGATCTCCGGGGCTTCACGCGCACCTCCGAGGGTGCGGTCTCGGAGCGGGAGCTGACCCACCAGCTGTACGAGGTCTTCGATCCATTGGCGTCCATCGTGGAACGGCACCACGGGAAGATCGACAAGTTCACGGGCGACGGAGTGATGATCACCTTCGGCGCCGCGCGCCTCAGCCGCCAGGACGAGCTGAATGCGCTGCGCACGGCCCTGGCCCTCCAGGGCATGATGCGGGCCCTGCGGGCGGCCGGCCGGAGCCACTTCGAGATGGGGATCAGCGTCCACACGGGCCGCGCCCAGGTGGCCCACTTCATCGCGGACGATCGGACCATGGATCACACCGTCATCGGACGGAACGTGAACATCGCCGGCCGGCTGTCCGGCTCTGGCAAGACCCAGACCTCTGCCTTCGATGAGGACGCGTGGATCGGGGCTCCCCAGCCCGCCGCGGCGAAGACGCGGGTAGGGGCGCAGGATGTTTGGGTGGATGAAGATGGGACGCTCTACAACACGGGGATCGTGGTCAGCCAGGACACGGTGGAGGAAGTGGTGAAGCTGGTGGACTGCCAGCCGCTGGCGGGAGCGGGCGGCGGAGGACATCGATTCTTCGACGAAGTTTTGCGAAAAAATGTCTTGCTAGAGTATATGGGCGATGCTAAATTCAAAGGCGTGGGCCGTTCAATTGCCATTTACCGGCTCGGCCTGGAGGAGGAACGACCCACCCCGTCGAAGTCGCCGCCGCGGGGGGCGTGATGACCTGGACGCTCTGGGCCCCGTGGCGCATGGCCTACATCGAGGGCGCGCGCGGCGACGGGTGTCTGCTCTGCGACAAGCCGCGCGAGGCGGATGATCGAAAGAACCTCATCCTGTGTCGCGGGCCGTTGACCTACGTGGTGATGAACCTGTTCCCGTATGCCAACGGTCACCTCATGATCGTGCCCTACCGGCACTGCGCGGACTTGAGCCAGCTCTCTCCCGAGGAATCCCTCGAAATCATGCAATCGGCCCAACGCTGTACCCAGGTCCTCCAACGTGCGTTCCGAGCCGAGGGGTTCAACATCGGCTTCAATCTGGGGAAGGTTGCGGGGGCAGGGATCGCCGAGCATGTCCACTTGCACGTGGTGCCGCGGTGGATGGGCGACACGAACTTCATGCCGGTGCTGGCGGATACCAAGGTGATGCCGGAATACCTGGAAGTCGGCTACGAGAAGCTCTACCCCTTCTTCCAGGAGCAGGGGAGGTAAGGAGGGCCCCATGCTCATTAAGATGACGGTGCGGGGAATCGCTCTGGACCCCATCACCAATATGCCCATCATCATCCTGAAGGATGTGGACGAGCGGAAGGCGCTCCCCATCTGGGTCGGGATCTTCGAGGCCAACGCCATTGCCCTGGAGCTGGAGAAGGTCTCCACGCCCCGACCCATGACCCACGACCTGTTGAAGAGCATCCTGGAGGGGCTGGGGGTCACGGTGCGCCAGGTGGTCGTGAACGATTTGAAGGACAACACCTTCTTCGCGGTGATCGAGTTGAATCACAACGGGAACGTGATCAACATTGACGCCCGGCCCAGCGATGCCATCGCCCTGGCCCTGCGGGTGAACGCCCCCATCTTCGTGACGGAGAAGGTGGTCTCCCAGGCCAAGAGCGTGGAGATCTCCGAGGACAAGGAAGAGACCGACAAGTGGAAGGAGTGGCTGGAGAATCTCAAGCCGGAGGATTTTGGCAAGTACCGGATGTAGGCAATGCAGGTGCTGCAACGCGAACCCGCCGGCCGATCGCCCGGCGGGTTTCTCATTTTCTGGGCCGGGCGGAGCTGCGGCATGCCCGCCGGCGGCCCTCCTGGCTCTGTGATCATTTGGATTTCCTGAGTGATCGCCGCGTTGATTCATTCTCTCAGAGGAGGTAGCCATGGAAATCCCCGATGTCACCAAGATCGTGACCGACCTGCTGGTCCGCTACAGCTTCCAGGTGCTAGCGGCGGTGGCCATCCTCTTCGTCGGACTCCTTTGCGCCCGAGTGGTGGGGAAATTCATCGAGCGATCACTACAGCGAACGACGATCGAAGTCCACCTGCAGCGCCTGCTGGTCCGGGCGAGCAAAGCGCTGGTGGTCCTGTTCACGGCCATCCTGGCACTGGACAAGTTCGGGGTGCAGGTGACCGCCCTGGTGGCCGGCATCAGCGTGGCGGGGGTCGCCGCCAGTTTTGCCATCCAGGGTGTCCTGGGCAACCTCGCGGCCGGCCTCAGCATCATGCTCTCGCGGCACTTCCGGGTCGGCGACTACATCGAGATCGGGACCGTGAAGGGTCAGGTGCAGAGCATTGACCTGACCATGACGGTCCTGCGGACGCTGGAGGACGCGCGGGTGATCGTGCCGAATCGGAAAATCGTGGGCGAGATCATCCACAACTATACCGGGGAGCGCCGGGTGACGCTGACGGTGCAGGTGGGCTACAGCGAGGACCTGGACCGGGCCCTCCGCACCGTCCGGGATGTGCTGGCGGAGAACCCGCGGGTCCTCAAGAACCCGCCGCCGGACGTAGGCATCACCCGGCTGGCCGACTCGGGCATCCAGATCACGCTCCGCCCCTGGTGCAAGGCCGACGACTTCTGGAGAGTGCACTACGAGGTGTACCGGGCGCTCCTGGACCGCTTCCGACAGCAGGGAATCGAGATCCCGTACCCGCAGCGTGAGGTGCGGCTGCTTCAGCCCGCGGCGTGAGCGGTCGAAGGCATCCCCTCAATCCCCTCTCCCCTGTGTGGGCATATGCGCTAACATAGCGTCCGTTTCAATGGCCGTTCGCCCTGAGCTTGTCGAAGGGCGGACGGGGATTCGTGTTTCGACAGGCTCAACACGAACGGCAACTACCGACTTTGTCCCAAAGTTAGCGCATATGCCCCTGCGTGGGAGAGGGTACGGGTGAGGGGGCTCTTCCATCGAGGGAGATAGGGTAAGAATCCTTTGCGCATGGTTAATGGCGCCCCCTTGTCGCCGCCGGGATGTTGGACTGGTTAGCTCTACAATGTTCTCCTTGACATGCCCGCCAGCGCGGTCCGATACTCGGCAACAATGGAAGGGGTCGCATATGTCGGCCTCGGGTGTGCGGCCCAGGACAAGAGATGCATCAGCTCCCAGAAGGAGATGTTCCGATGACACACACACTCTCCATTGAATACGGTGACGACGTCTTGCTCAGCACCGGCCTGCCGGAGCGAGACTTCAATGAGGAAGCGCGGTTTCTGCTGGCCGCAAAGCTGTACGAACTCGGGCGTCTCTCGTCCGGGCAGGCGGCTGCCTTGTGCGGCAAGGGGCGCGTGGAATTCCTGCTCTCCCTGCCGCGGATCGGAATCTCCCTGAGCAACCTACGGCCCGAAGACGCGGCCTCAGAGATCGAGTTCCTCCGCCATGGTTGAGCCAATCGTGATCAACACTGGCCCGTTGATCACCCTTGACCGGATCGGGGGGCTGGATATTCCAGGGAAGTTGCCCTTTGACTTCATCTGCCCCGCCGAGGTGCGCGCCGAACTCGACGAAGGGCGCAGGACTGGGTATTCCGACGTATCGCCTGACTGGCTGCGGGTTGAACAGCTCCGCGCACCGCTTTCTCGGGTGGCGGCGTCGGCGCTGGACACCGGCGAGGCGGCGGTCATTCAACTCGCGCTGGAGCGGGGCATCGCGTGGGTGTGCATTGACGAGTGGAAAGGCCGTCGAGCGGCCTTGGCCGCCGGTTTGAAAGTCACTGGTGTGCTCGGGCTCTTGGGACTGGCCAAACGGCGGCAGGTGATCCAGGCTGTGAAGCCCTATCTTGAGAAGGCGGTGGCTGCCGGGATTCGATATGACCCGGAGTTGGTCCAGCGCGTCTTGGAGGCAGTCGGCGAATAGCGGCCAGCAGGCGATGGCCTCTCTTGCGGAGTAGTTTCGTTACGGGTGGAGTCGATCACCCCCGCCAGTCCATCAGGAAGTGGAGCGGTTCTTGGGGGAGCACGGGGAGGAAAACCTACAGCGGTGCTTCGTGGTCATCGAGTCCGCCGGCGCCACTACCGCCTGCGGCGCGTGCTTACCGGGGAGTATCCGGCAACCTGAGTGGCAATGTCAAGGCACAAGGTGACGGAAAGAGCAGGGCGGGAAGGCGGCGGCCGCCCTCAGCGGCAAGGCGGCTCCCGGGGCAACCTGTAGGAGCCCCCCGGTGAGTCATTCAGCGCTTCAGGCGACTATGCGGCGGTGGACTGGGAGGCCGGCCGGCCATGCGCCGGGGTCGGCCAGAGCCCCCTGTCTGCCGTCAGCGCAGGCAGGCAGAGGCGTGAGGATCTTCGCGATGACCTCGGCGTGTTCGCTGCAGGCGATGATCCGCATTACTCCCCCGCAACGGGGGGTGTGCGTATCATAATGCGTCACCTCATCAAGAAAGGTTATCCAGCAGGGAGGGTTGCCGATCGTAACTACTTGGAGACACTCGAATTCGCCATCCTGATCTGCGTCCGACGCGCACGCGGATGGCTTCGATCTGCCCCGACTTGAGTCGCTGCAACACGGTCTGCTGGCTCAGACCCAGGGCGCCAGCGGCCGCTTTGAGCGAGAGCCACCCCTCGGGCACGTCCGCTGCTGTTAGCCGTCTGCTGTCCTGCTCGGT
>CAZXXV010000002.1:0-27954 GCA_964644725.1 uncultured bacterium | reverse complement strand
TTCGCGGGTTGAGGTTCCCAACCGCGAACCTCGAACCGCCGCACCTCGAACCTAGATGTCCAGGTTGCTCACTTCCAGGGCGTGGGCCTCGATGAACTGGCGGCGCGGCTCCACCTGATCGCCCATGAGCGTCGTGAAGATCTGCTCGGCCGCCAAGGCGTCCTGGACCTGGACCTTGTACAGCCTCCGGGTCTCGGGATTCATGGTGGTTTCCCAGAGCTGCTCCGCGTTCATCTCGCCCAGGCCCTTGTACCGCTGGATCGTCAGGCCCTTCTTGGCCAGGGCCATGACCTGCCCGTATAGCGCGGTCCAACTGTCGGCCTGGATCGTCTCCGACTCCGCCCGGATCGCGAAGGGCGGGTTCCCCAGGGCCTTCAGGGCCGCCGCGCTCGCTTCCAGTTCCCTATACTCGGCCGATGTCAGGAGGGCCGGGGTGATGATGCAGCCAGCGCGCTCCGGGCGGGTGGGCTGCCCCAGCGACACGACGAGCCGATACGTCTCCTGCTCCTCGTCCCACTCGATGCTGCCCTCGGGCGGGCCCAGGCGCTCGGCCTGCTCGCGCAGCCTGGCCAGCAGCCGGTCCAGCAAGCGCTGGGCCTTTGCCTCCTCCTTCAGGCTGCCGCGCGGGACCCCGCCCAGTTGCGCCAGGGCCGCCACGATGTGGGCGTTTCGTCCCCGCTTGTCCAGCGCCCGCAGGCAGTGCTGCCACGCGACCACCTTCTTGAGGACTCCGGTGAGTCGCTGGCCGGTCCAGGCGCTCCCGTTGCTGGCCGCCTCCACGGAGAGCGATTCCGCGCCCACCTCCAGCAGGAAGTCCTCCATGCCCCGATCGTCCCGGAGGTAGCGCTCGGCCTTGCCCCGCTTCACCCTGTAGAGTGGCGGCTGCGCGATGAAGAGGTGTCCGTCATCCACGATCCGCCGCAGGTGGCGGAAGAAGAAGGTCAGGAGCAGCGTGCGGATGTGCTCGCCGTCCACGTCGGCATCGGTCATGAGGATGACGCGGTGGTAGCGGAGTCTGGCGATGTCGAACTCGCTTTCGATGCCGCAGCCCAGCGCCGAGATGAGCACGCGGATCTCCTGCGACGAGAGCATCTTGTCGGCCCGCGCCCGCTCCGTGTTCAGGATCTTTCCCCGCAACGGCAGGATCGCCTGGAACCGGCGGTCTCGCCCCTGCTTGGCCGAGCCGCCGGCCGAATCACCCTCCACGATGAACAGCTCGCAGAGGGCCGGGTCCTTCTCGGAACAGTCCGCCAGCTTGCCCGGCAGGTCGTCGCCGTCCAGCGCGCCCTTGCGCCGGACGAGTTCCTTGGCCTTGCGGGCGGCGTCCCGCGCACGGGCCGCCTCCGCCGCCTTCTCCACGATGCGCCGGCCGACCCCGGGGGTTTCCTCCAGATACTCGCCCAGCTTCTCGTTGACGACGGTCTCCACCACGCCCTTGATGTCGGGGTTGTTCAGCCGCCCCTTCGTCTGGCCCTCGAACTGCGGATTGGGCAACTTGACGCTGATGACGGCCGTGAGCCCCTCACGCACGTCCTCGCCGCTGAGGCTCGTCTTCAGTTCTTTGAGCAGGTTGCGGTTGGCGGCGTAGTTGTTGATCGTCCGGGTCAGGGCCGATCGGAAGCCGATGACGTGGGTCCCGCCGTCCTGCGTGTTGATGTTGTTGGCGAAGGAGAAGACCGTCTCCGCGTAGCCGTCGTTATACTGCAGGGCGATCTCAATGAGAGTGTCGTCCCGCTGGGCCTCGATATAGATGGGCCGCGGGTGCAGCGTCGCCTTGTTCTCGTTGAGCAGCTCGACGAACTGCTTGATGCCGCCCGTGTAGTAGAACTCCTCGGTCCGATCCACGCGCTCGTCCGAGAGGACGATGCGCAGGCCCTTGTTGAGGAAGGCCATCTCCCGCAGGCGGTTGCTCAGCGTGTCCAGGCTGAGTGTCCGCTCCTCAAAGATCTCGCCGTCCGGAAGGTAGCTCACCCGGGTGCCGGTCCGCCGGGCCTTGCCGATCTCCTCCACATCCCCGGTCGGTTTGCCCCGCTCGTAGCGCTGGAGGTATTTCTTGCCGCCGACCCAGACCTCGGCCTCCAGCCACTCGGACAGGGCGTTCACCACCGAGACCCCGACGCCATGCAGGCCGCCCGAGACCTTGTAGGCCGATCCCCCGAACTTGCCGCCGGCATGGAGGGTCGTCATGACCACCTCCAGGCCGGGTCGGCCGGTCTGCTCGTGGACATCCACGGGGATGCCGCGTCCGTTGTCCGTGACCGTCACGCTGTTGTCCGTGTGAACCGTGACCTCGATCCGGTCGCAGGCGCCGGCCAGGGCCTCGTCCACGCTGTTGTCCAGCACCTCGAAGACGAGGTGATGCAGCCCCTCGGGTCCGGTGCCACCGATGTACATGGCGGGCCGCTTGCGGACGGCCTCCAGGCCCTCCAGGACCTTGATCTGGTCTACCCCGTAGGCGCCGGCGCTGCTCTCGTCGCTGTTGTTCGTTTTGGCCATGTTCCCTCGTACGGCGCACCGAAGGCCGGCCGTCCCACCGCGCTTCTGTGCGCCCGCTCGTTACCGCAGTGTCCTCCGCGACACAAGAAACCCTCCGCCTCCTACCCAGGCAGGGGCGCTAATCAGGCCCGGGCACAAGGAGTGGAGGGTCTCGAGGGGCCTCGCCCCCGTCGGCTCCGTATTTCGTGCCGGTTCCGTTCGGCTGATCCCCCGACGTTCCCCGTGGCGGCGCTGGTGATCCTGCGATCGCTCTCGAGGTCCTGCTTCTCATGCCGCCCTGCGCGGGTTCCCCGTCCCGCTAGATCCGCATGGGCATGATCACGCACCCGTAGGCGTCGTCTCCGGCGGGCCGGAACAGTGCAGGGCTAAGGGGATCGGCGATGCTCAGGGAGATTTCCGCGCCATCAATGGCCGCAAGAAACTCTAAGATATACCGGGCGTTGAACCCGACTTTGAATCCATCGCCCTCGTATGAGGCCTCAAGCTCCTCGTGGGCCTCACCGAGATCCATATTAACGCACGACACGACGACCTTACCCGGACGAAACTCGAACTCCGTGGCCGTGGTCCGTTCCCCCATGATGGCCGAGGTCCGCCGCAGCGCCCCCTGGAGGGCCTCCCTCCCGATGAGGATCCTGCTCGCGCCGGGCGCCGGGATCACCTGATCATAGTTCGGAAACTGGCCGTCAATGAGTCGGGCCACAAGCGTGCTGGCCTCCTGTTCGAGGATCAGTTGATTCTCGGCGAGCCACATCCGGACATCGCTTCCGTCCTCCCGGGTGATCTTCGCCGCCTCCACCATGGCTTTCTTCGGAACGAGCGCCTCCAGCGTTGCGCCACCCTTTTCGGGTGGTCGCGGGGCGTGCACCAGGGCCAATCGGTGCCCGTCCGTCGCGACCATTCGAATCTCGCCAGCCAACACTTGCACGAGCACCCCCGTCAACGCGTAACGCGTCTGATCGGAGGAGACGGCGAACAGTGTCTTGCGCAACATATCCCGGAAGAGCTGCGTCTCCAGTGTAATCTCGTTATCTCCCTTGAGATCCGGTAAGGACGGAAACTCATCCCGCGGGAGTCCCTTCATACGGAAACTGGATCGCTGACAGCGGATGGCCACCTGCAGGTCCGCATCCGCCTGCAATTCCACCGGGGCCTGAGGCAATTCGCGTGCGATGTCGTAGAGCTTCTTCGCAGACAGCGCAACCGCGCCGGGCTTCACCACCTCGGCCGCGAGTCCTCTCCGAATTCCTACGTCGAGGTCTGTTCCGAACAGCCAGACGCCGTCCGGGTTTGCTTCCAGTAAGAGGTGTGAGAGAATGGGGAGCGTCTTCTTGGCCTCAACCACTCCCTGCACCGGTCCCAGGGCGTCTACGAAGGCATCCCGGTCAACACGAATATGCATGTGCCTTCCTTTCTCTTGTTCGGTCACACGTCCCGTAGTTGTCGGGAATGCTGAAAGCGCGACGCAGGAATATTTGATTACTCAACACACAAGCACTAGTAGATAAAATCAAAATACAAAGAAACCGTAGGAGTAACCGTAGTCCGCCGGATACGTGGACAATCCACTAAAGACACGGATTGTCTGGACTCCGGATGACCAGATCTGTGTGGAGAAAACGGCCCGATCTCTCAGCGGAGAAATCGCCGCGTTCCTAAAGCCTCCCTCCTGTGGAAAAGACGAGCAAACCATCCCGATTACCCACACATTTTACCAAACCGCGGTCAAAATTGTCAACGAAAGGTTAAGATTTTACGATACCCAAGACATTCCAAGTTGCCAATTAACCGCGTGAAATTGCTTCGTGGGCCCACCAGGAAAATGGGAGTTACACACAGGCTTTTCCACAGATGTGGATAAGTGAATTTATCCTTTAAATTCAATATGTTATGAAATGTCTTGTTCACCATTATGGCCGGAAGACGCCTCCGGAGTCGGAAACAAGATCTTGCGGTGAATTTGAAGCGCGGTATATCGAGTAGGTTCGCATCAAGGCAGAAGATCAGACGAGGTTATGATCCATGCGTATCAGAGACGAAGCAATGAGCCAGAATTTAAATAGCTTGCAAGGCTTGACAGACCAAAGCCAGGCGCCATATTATCAACCCCCTCTTGGAATTCATACATGGAGGATTCATGAAGCGGACATATCAGCCGAACCGGAGTAAGCGCAAGGGCAGCCACGGGTTCCTCAAGCGGATGAGTACAGCGGATGGCCGCAAGGTTTTGAAGCGGCGCCGCGCGAAGGGGCGATACCGGCTCACGGTTTAGGCAGACGGCATGACAGCCAGGCGGGGCGCGGAGACGCCAGCCAGCCGTCTGCGGCGGCGCGGCGTCCGGGTGAGCGCGGGTCCGTGGACCGCGTGCGGGGATAACGCACCGGGCGGAGGCGGGCGACTGATCGTGGCGCTGGGGCGGATCGCAGGCAGCGCCACGGCGCGCAGCCGCATCCGCCGCATCGCGCGAGACGTGTTCGCGGACAAGTTCGGTTGCTCCCCAGGGATGGACCTGTTGCTCCTCGCGAGGAGCGACGTGAGCGGCCATCCGCGCCGGCAGATACGCGCCAGCCTGGCAGAACTGCTGACTCGTCTCGCGAATGCCCTGGCGCGCCGTCAGGCGGATACAACGGCCCATGGATAGAATCTCAAACGCCATTACAATCCTCATCCGCGGATATCAGCGGTGGGTGGGACCGGCCCTTCCAACGGCCTGCCGCTTTTTCCCGACCTGCTCGGAATACGCCATGGGCGCCCTAGCGCGCCACGGCCTCGTCCGGGGCTTGGGGCTGACGATCTGGCGCCTGCTGCGCTGCCACCCGTATCATCCGGGCGGCCTCGACCCGGTCCCCTAGGCGCTCAAGTCACCTTCTGGAGTATGCATGGAAAGAAACGCAATCCTCGCGACGGTGTTGGTCATCCTGATCCTGCTGGGGTACCAGTGGTACCTCTCGCGGGTCGATTCCCCGCCGCAGGAACCCGCCCGCCCCACTGCGACCACACCCACGGCACCGGTCGCGCCACCGGCTGCGAGCGCGCCGGTTCCCGCCCGCCCGAAGAGCTCGCCGCGGCCGAAAGGCTACACACCCACGGTCCAGCTTGAGCTCCCGATACGCGAGGTCGTCGTCGAAACGCCTCTCATGCGGGTGACGCTCTCGACCGCGGGCGCACGCGCCACGAGTTGGCAGTTGAAGAAGTATCGTATGGGCAGCGGTGGCCCGGTGGATCTGGTCGCGATGAAGGATCCCGGGGCATCGCCTGGATCACTGGCTGCCTGGGCGGATGGGGAGCAGGCGCAGGCCGTCTACCAGGTGGACCGCCAGCGGCTCGATCTGGCCGGTCGCGATGAGACCGGAACCGTGACGTTCACGCAGGTGTCCGTCTCGGGGATCGAGATCCAGAAGAAGCTGACCTTCCACGCGGACCGGTACCAGGTTGAGGTGGATCTGACCGTCCGGAACCTTTCGGGTGCAGACGTGCCGGCGGAGCCGCGGCTCGCCTGGGGGCCGGGCCTGCGGAACAGCCTGGACAAGAAGAACACCACGCTGCAGGCGCCCACCCTCTGGCTGGACGGGAAGCGGGTGCACGAAGACCTCACCAAGGTGAACGGGGAGAAGGTTCAAGCGGGGAGCCTCTCTTGGGCGGCCCTGCAGGATACGTACTTCGCGGCAGCCCTCATCCCCAAGGACAAGGGCCTCCAGGCCTTTGTGAAGAAAGCCGCCGAGGACCAGCCGCTTCTGGGCCTGGCGGCGGCCAAGCAAACCCTGCCTCCGGGCGGCCAGACGAGCGCCAGCGCCCTGGTGTTTGCCGGACCCAAGGACCTCGACGTGCTCCGAGAGGTGGGCCACGACCTCGACAACCTCGTGGACCTGGGATGGTTCGACTTCCTGGCCCGGCCCGCCCTGTGGCTCCTGAAGTTCCTCTATGGCTTCACGGGCAATTACGGGATCGCCATCATCCTGGTGACCGTGCTGCAGAAGATCGCCTTCTATCCCCTCACCGTGAAGAGCCTAAAGTCCATGCAGGCCATGCAGACCATCCAGCCCAAGGTGCAGGCGATCCAGGAGCGGTACAAGAACAACCCCAAGAAAAAGCAAGAGGAGACGATGGCCCTCTACAAGAAGCACGGGGTGAATCCCATGGGCGGGTGTTTGCCCATGGTTGTGCAGATCCCCATCTTCATTGCTCTGTACAACGCCCTGGCCAACTCCGTCGAGATGTGGCAGGCCCCCTTCCTGTGGATCCGTGACCTGACCCAACCCGACTCGCTATTCACACTGGACCTTTATGGTGCCACCCGAAATGTTGGCAACATCCTCGCCCTCTTCATGGGCGTGAGCATGTGGGTCCAGCAGAAGATGTCGCCGCCCGCCGGGGACCCTCGCCAGGCCCAGATGATGCTCTGGATGATGCCGATCATCTTCACGTTCATGTTCTGGGGGTTCCCCTCAGGCCTCGTCCTGTACTGGCTGGTCAACAACATCCTGCAGATCGGCCAGCAATGGCTGATCACCCGGTCGCCGGCGCGCCCGGCCCCCGCCGAAGGGCAGGCGGCATAAGCGGGGTGCCGAACCGGCTAAGCCCGCGGCATGAAGCTGCCCCATGGCCCCCGGCCCGGGCCTGATGACCTGCTGGTCACTGGCGCCCTCGCTCTGGGCCTCCACCTTACGCCGAGCCAGGTGGCGGCCTTCCGCACCTATCTCCAGGAGATCACCCGCTGGTCGGCGCGGGTGAACCTGACTGCGCTCCGCGAGCCGGAGGATATCGTTCGAGCGGGATTCCTCGACTCGCTGGCCTGCCTGCCCCTCATTCCCCCCGACGCCAGGCGCGCCCTGGATATCGGGTCTGGAGCGGGTTTTCCCGGGTTGCCCCTGAAGCTCGTGCGGCCCGACCTCTCGTTTACCCTGGTGGAAGCCTCCCGCAAGAAGGCAACGTTCCTCCAGCACATCGTGCGGCAGCTCGGGCTGGCGACGATTCGGGTCATCCGGCGCCGCGCCGAGGAACTGGCCGGCGATCCAGAGGAGGTGGGCGCCTACGACCTGGCCCTGGCGCGAGCCGTGGCTCCGCCGCCCGAGCAGGGACGCCTGGTGCGGCCGTTCCTGCGCCCCGGCGGCCTTTTCCTGGTCCAGGTCGGGGCAGGGGCGGTGGACGCAGGGGCCCTGGAGCGACTGTTGGGCTTGGGCTTCGAGATGGTCCGGGAACTGGCCCTCCCCCCCTCCCTCGGGCGTCCTGGGCGCCAGGTGCTGGCGTTGCGGCGAGCCGGGTGATGGCGAGCCCGGCCATGTTTCACGTGAAACACGGGATCCCCCTTGGCCGGTGCGGCCCCGGTATGCTATGGTGCGCTGACGAGCGTCCCAGCAGGAGGTCGGACGTGGCCAAGATCATGGCGGTCGCCAACCAGAAGGGCGGCGTGGGCAAGACCACCACGGCCGTGAATCTGGCCGCCTGCCTGGCCGCCGCCGAGCGCCCCACGCTCCTGGTGGATGCGGACCCGCAAGGCAACGCCACCACCGGCGTGGGGGTGGAGACGGCGGCCGTCAAGATCCACACGTATCACCTGCTCCTGGGCACGGCCCGGGCGGCCGAAGCGACCTTGCCCACAGCCCTGCCCGCCCTGCAGGTGATCCCGGCCCGGCGGGACCTGATCGGCGCCGAGGTGGAACTGGTGGACCTTCCGGATCGGGAGCACCGGCTGAAGCGGGCGCTCGAGCCCATTGCCCCCCGCTACGACTACATCCTGATCGATTGTCCCCCCTCGCTCGGCTTTCTGACGCTGAACGCCCTGGTGGCCGCCGACTCGGTGGTGATTCCCCTGCAGTGCGAGTACTACGCGCTCGAAGGGCTGGGCCAGATCCTGGACACGATCCGGCTGTGCCGCCAGAACCTGAACCCCCGCCTGGAAGTGGAGGGGATTCTACTCACCATGTATGACGGCCGGGTGAACCTGTCCGGGCAGGTGGCCCACGAGGTTCGACAACACTTCCCGGATCGGGTCTTTCGTACCGTCATCCCCCGGAACGTCCGGTTGAGCGAGGCGCCCAGCTACGGCCTGCCGGTGATCCTGTACGACATCCGCTGCCCCGGCGCCGAAGGGTATCTGCAGTTGGCGCGGGAGGTGATCGATGGTTCAAAAGCGCGGGCTCGGTAGGGGGCTCTCGGCCCTGATCCCCGGCGCCGAAGGGACCGGGGCGGCCAGCCTAGAGATTCCGCTGGCAGAACTGGAGAGCAACCCGCTGCAGCCCCGGCGACACTTCGAGCCGGGAGCCATGGAGGAACTGGCGGCCACCATCCGGACCCACGGCGTGCTGACCCCGGTGGTGGTCCGCCGCGCCCCCCACGGGTATCAGGTTGTGGCCGGGGAGCGAAGGGTCCGCGCGGCGCGGCTGGCCGGGCTCACGCGCATCCCCGCGATCATCAAGGAGGCAAGCAACGCCCAGGCGCTGGAAATGGCCCTGGTGGAGAACCTCCAGCGGGAGGACCTGAACCCGGTGGAGGCGGCCGAGGCCTACCGGCGCCTCATCGAGGAGTTCGGCCTGACCCAGGAGGAGGTCGCGGAGCGGCTGGGCCGGGACCGATCCTCGGTGGCCAATGCCCTCCGCCTCCTGCGCCTTCCCCGGCGACTGCGCGAGGATCTGGCGGCCGGGACGCTGTCGGAGGGGCACGCCCGCGCCCTGCTGGGCCTCGAGAAGGCGGCGGATCAGCTCAAGGCCAGGGACCTCATCCTCAAGCGCGGGCTCACCGTCCGGGCCACTGAGGCGCTGGTCCGTCGCCTGCGCCGCGGGGCACGCGGCCCGGGCGGTCGCCCCAGGAGCGGCGATCCCAACCTGCAGGCCCTCGAGGATCAGCTTCGGGTGGCCCTGGGAACGAAGGTCCGGATCGTGCGGAACGGCAAGGGGGGCACCTTGGAGATCAGCTTTTTCTCCGACGAGGACCTCACGCGCCTCGTGGAGCTCATCGCGGGGCCACGCTAGCGCATGCAGCTTCGGATCAGGACCTCGGCCCGCTTCCCCCTCGAAGGGGTGGACTGGCAGCGAAAGCTCTTGCTGGGGGGCGCCACCGGCGTCCTTCTCGAGCTCATCTTCGTGGGCCTGGCCTACCTGGCCTCCGAGGAGGCAGCTTTCGGCATCGCGCCGCTCGTGGTGGCCGTGAACTTTCCCGCGCTCGGGTACATCCTTGAAGTGTACCGGGGGACGCTCCTCTGGGAGGTGGGGGCATTGCCCGAGTGGGAGAACTGGCCGGCGCTCCTGCGCGGCGGGCTGGCCACGTTTGCCGTGGGCCTGGCATACGGGGTGGTGCCGCTGCTCCTGCTCCTTCTGGGGCTGGGCCTGCTGGTGAAGGGCGGGATCCTGCTCTTCCTGGGGATGGTCCTCATGGTCCTCGGTGTCCTGGCCGGGGTGTTCATGCTGTTTTTCCTCCCCATGGCCCTTGCCCGCTACCTCGTGCAGCGCAGGATCGAGGTAGCCTTTCACCCCGGAATCCTGTGGGATGGGATTAACGCGGTCCTGGCGGAGTACGTGGCGACCTACCTGCTGAGCGTCGGGTCCTACATCCTGGCCGGCCTGATCGCCGCGATACCGTACCTCGGCCCGCTGGTGTGGCCGTTCCTCTGGTTCTATCTGATGCTGGTGCAGGCCCGGCTCTTCGGCGAGATTTGTGCCAAGGCGGCCTGAGCCGGTCGCCTCGCCTGAACGCCTGAGGGCCTCCTGGAGGGTTCATGGCGACAACCGCAGAGGCGATTGCGGGGTTCCTGGCTGGCCTCGGCGTCCGGCGGATATACGGCGTGCCGGGCGCGGACAGCACGCTGGACATCATCGAGGCCTGTCGGCAGCGGCAGATCGAATTCCTCCTGACCCACAGCGAGGCCAGCGCGGCCCTGATGGCTGCCACGGAGGGCGACCTCCTGCAACGGCCAGGAGTTTGCCTCGCCGCCCTGGGATCCGGGGTTGGGAGCGCCGTTCCCGGGGTGGCAGACGCTTACCTCCACCGTGACCCCCTCCTCCTGCTCACCGGCCGGTCTTCTCGGGCGAGTCTGCGCCTGGCCACCCGGCAGGGCCTGGACCATCCCCGCCTCCTAGAGACGGTGGTCAAGTGTAGCGCGACAGTCACCGCCCCACGGGCCGAGCGCCTGCTTTCCTGGGCCTGGGGCAAGGCCATGGAGTTGCCGCGTGGGCCGGTCCACCTGGACCTGCCTGTGGATGAGGCGCTCAAGCCGGCCCGGCGGCATGCCCACCACCCCGAGGGGAAGCGCCTGCACGCCCCCTCGCCCAGCGGGATCCGGGCCGCGGCAGGATTGCTCACCCGGCGGGGGCGGGCGGTCGTGATCGCAGGCCTGGGTTGTCGGCGGCCGGGTTTGGCTCGTGCACTCCAGGAGCTGGTGGAGCACCTCGGAGCACCGCTTCTCACAACGCATCGGGCCAAGGGGGTGGTTCCGGAGGATCACCCTCTGGTGGCGGGCGTCTTTGCCGGCGGCCGCCTGGAGGACGAGCTGCTCTCGAAGGCGGACGGAATCCTCGCAGTGGGGCTGGATCCGGTGGAACTTCTGCCGCGGCCCTGGCGAGCCAGCCTGCCCGTCGTGGCGCTGGCAGAGTACCGGACCGGACCCCGGCCATTTGAGGCGGTCTGCGAGGTGATCGCGGACCTGCCCACGGCCCTGGGTGCCCTGCGAGAAGCCTTGCCACCCGGTGGGGGCTGGCGCCTGGCGGAATGGGCGGCGAAGGGCAGCGAGTTCAGGGCCCGCTCTCGGTCGTTCCTGGCCGAGGCCAGCACGGGGCGGGGGAAAGTCGGGGTTCCCCCGCACCGGGTGGTCGAGGTCGCACGGGAGATCTTCCCCCGGCAGACCGTCGTGACCGTGGGCTCCGGCGCCCACGCATTCGCGGTGGCCGCATTCTGGGACGCCTACGAGCCAAAAGGATACCTGTGCTCCAGCAGCCTCGGGACCGTGGGGTATGCCCTTCCCGCCGCTATCGCGGCCAAGCTCGTCGCCCCCGACCGGCCAGTCCTGGCGTTCCTGGGAGATGGCGGGTTCCTCCGGAGTGTCGCGGAGTTGGCCACCGCTGCGCGGCAGCGTCTTCCCCTGGTGGCCATCGTGTTCGTGGATGGCTCCCTGGGCCTCAGTCGGATTCAGCAGGAGCAGAAGCGGTATGCGCCGGCAGGCGTCTCCCTGGGGGCCATTGACATCCCGAGGCTGGCCGAGAGCCTGGGGGCCCTCAGCACCGAGGTCGAGGACGAGGAGGGCCTGAGGTCGGCCCTCAAGGATGCCGTCGCCACCACCCAGCCCGCCGTAATTGCCGTCCGGGTCCGGCCCACCGGATACCGCCGGATGCTGGAGATCCTCCGGGGGAGGGCGGGAGGATAATAGATGACCGGCGGGCTCACCCGTGCGCTGGCCGGGTTTGCCGCGACGTTTCCTGGGATGCGGATGCCGATTTCGCAGTCAAGGTCAAGGAGTGCCTGGACTGGGGCGCTGCAAACCGGGACGGCCCGGCTGGCAGGAGCCATTAACGCGGTGCGTCAGGATAAGAACATTTCGGCCCCTTCACGTGGCCTCACGCTCAGCGAACAGTTCCCATCGGTCCGATAGGCCGGAGAAGAGCCGATCGATCTCCGCGGGATCCAATGCCTCCGGTCACTCTTAACAGCCCAGAAAACGAGTTGAAGTTCCTGTGTGGTAGAGCGAGGCCTGTTCACGCGCTGCCGTGACGCGCGCGCCTTCGTCCAGCCGGGTGACGCGTGGCCCCGGGCTCTCGGACGGGATCTCAGGAGGGCGACTCCGAAGGTCGTCCTGGGCTCCGATCTCCCGTTCCGTGCCGGTCACCCTGGCAGTTTGCCCGGAGAGGAATGGTACATGGCCTGCCCGGGCGAGTGACTGCTCGACCGCCCTGTTCGCACCGCGGGCGCACCCATAATAAGGTGGAGGCGCGCCGCGGTACGATCGCCCTTGAGAGGTCAAGGGTGTCCATCGTCCGACCATTCCTTCTTTTGTCCTTGACAAGGCACGGGTGCCTGGTATTAGTTACGATTTGTGCTTCAAGTCGCCGCCGCCGGTGGCAACGACTCCGCCCCTGGCTACTTCATGAGGTCTCAAGGGGCGCGCGGACTCCGCATCCGCCGGATCATCCCCATCGTGAGAGGAGGAGAAAGCATGGCTAACAGAAATCTGCTGGTGTGGCGTGCCCCCTGGATCGTCGCCCTGTGCCTGGGGCTGGCCCTCATCGGGCCGGGCCTGGCCGGGGTGGCGGGCGCGGGGGAGAAACCCAAGCTCGTCGTCTGGTGGAACAAGGGGTACTACAAGGAAGAAGATGAGGGCATGCAGAAGATCGCCGAGGCGTTCGCCCGCGAGAACAACGTGGAGGTGGAGATCACCTTCACCATCCAGGACGACCTGGGCCCGAAGATCACCAGCGCCCTGATCGCCCGCCGGGTGCCGGACGTGGCCTTCTGCTTCTTCAACGATTTTCACATCTCGCCACGATTCGCCTGGGACGGGAAGCTCGCCGACGTCTCCGACCTGATCAACGAACTGAAGCCCCGCTACATCGAGTCCCACATGACTACCGGGCGCCTCTTCAACAAGACCGAGAACAAGTGGAGCTACTACGCCATCCCCATCGAGGCCCAGGCGCTCGGCACTCACTACTGGAAGGACCTGGTGCAAGAGGCCGGCCTCGATCCCGACCCCAAGAAGATCCCCATGACCTGGAAGGAGCACTGGGCCTTCTGGGAGAAGGTCCAGGACACCCTGCGCAAGAAGGACCCGGCCAAGTACGGGAAGCTCTACGGGATCGGCATGACCGAGTCCAGCCGGGCCACCGACACGGTCTACAACTTCGAGCAGTACCTCCTGGCGCATCGGGGCGAGGTGCTCTCGCCCGAGGGGAAGGTGATCGCCGGAGAGGCCAAGAATCGCGAGGCCATCGTCAAGACCCTCGCCTTCTTCACCAGCATCTACAAGGAAGGCTACGTGCCCACCGACGCCCTCACCTGGACGGATGGGGACAACAACGCCAACTTCCACAACAAGACCGTGGTCATGACCCCGAACCCGTCCATCTCCATCCCCGGCGCCCTCTTCTTCACCAACAAGGACGCCTACTACAACAAGATCGGCACCATCCTGCAGCCGACCTCCCCGGTAGACGGCAAGGGGTACCCCTACCTGGTGGCGGTGAAGCAGATCATCATCCCGAAGGACGCGAAGGAGCAGGCGCTGGGCAAGCGGTTCGTGAAGTACGTCCTCGACGCCAAGCGCTTCACCGAGTACGTGAAGGCCAGTAACGGGCGCTGGTTCCCGTCCTTCAAGGACGTGGCGGCGGACCCCTTCTTCAACGACCCCAAGGACCCCCACATCCCCGTCGTCACGGCCCAGTTCATGAAGCACGAGACGCGCCCGTTCTACTTCAGCTACCACCCCGCCTACGTGCAGGTGTACACCGAGAACGTCTGGGGCAAGGCCATCTCCCGGGTGGTGGCGGAGAAGTGGAGCAACGAGCAGGCGGTGGACGAGGCGGTGAGCCGGATCGAGCAGATCTTCAAGAGCTGGAAGTAGCCACCCCACCCTTCGGAAGTCCAAACGCGGCGGGAGGCCGGACGGCCTCCCGCCCCCGTCTGGGGAAGGCGCATGAACGAAACTGTCGCGGCCGTTGTCGCCCCAGTTGTCGCCCCGCGCCGCGAGCGCTGGCTGGGAAAGACTGTCCTTGGTCTCACGTTCTGCGGACCGCTGATCTGCCTCTTCCTGTTCCTGGTCCTGTTCCCGATCGTCTTCATGATCTACATGGGCCTGGACCGGGACATCTATTCGGACATCTTCTCCGATCCGATCTTCATCCAGACGCTCTGGAACACCGTGATCTTCGTGGGGGTCGCGGTCAACCTGAAGATGTTCCTGGCCCTGGTCCTGTCCGCGCTCTTTAGCGTGGACCACCGGTTCTCCCGGATCCTCAGCGGGCTGTTCCTGCTCCCCTGGGCCATCCCGTCTCTTCCCGGCATCCTGGCGTTCCGCTGGATGCTGAACGGCCAGTGGGGGATCGTGAACAAGATCCTGAACGATCTGGGTTTCGCGGGCTATCCGTGGCTGGTGCGCCGCAACACGGCCATCGGGGCGGCGATCGTGTATCACATCTGGAAGTACCTCCCCTTCTGGACGCTGATCTTCGTGGCCGGGCGACGGAGCATCCCCAAGGAACTCTACGAGGCCGGCGAGATCGACGGGACCGCCCCCCTGCAGAGGTTCCGGTTCATCACCTTCCCCATGCTGCGAAACCTGTTCATGATCTGCAGCCTGCTCTCCATGGTCTTCACCCTGGGCGACTTCGTGATCATCAAGATCATGACGGGCGGGGCGCCGGGCGACTCCACCCACGTTCTGGCCACGCTGGCGTACCGCTACACGTTCCAGATGGGGAAGATTGACTGGGGGGTGGGCACGTTCATCACCGCCCTGCCCATCACGCTGCTGTTCATTTTCATCCTGATCCGCTGGGTCAAGTAGGAGCGTTGCCCATGCGCCTCCGCGGCTGGCGAAAAGTGGCGTTCTACGTCGTGTGCACCGTGCTGCTGGTGTGGACGGTCTTCCCCGTCTACTACATGGTCATGCTCTCCCTGGTGCCATGGGAGGATCTGTTCAAGCCCAGACTCTACGTGGCGAACCCGACCATCGAGAACTATCTCCAGACCTTCACGCAGAGCAACTACTTCGTCAGCATGTTCTGGACCCAGCTCTGGAACAGCGTGAGCATTGCCTTGATGACCACCGCGGCGGTGCTGGTGATCGGGACCCTGGGGAGCTACGCGCTGGCCCGGATCCATTTCCGGGGGAGTCGCGCCATCTCCAGCATGACGCTGTTCACCTACATCATCCCGTCCTCATTCCTGTCGATCCCGTTCTTCAGGCTGATGGCGGATTACGACCTGATCGGGACCAAGCTGTCGGTGGTCCTGGTCATGATCACCTTCGCCTCGCCGTATGCCGTCTGGATCCTTTGGGACTACGGCAGGACCATCCCGCCCGACATCGACGAGGCAGCCGCCATTGACGGCGCGGGGCCGCTGGCGGTCTTCTTCCGGATTTACCTGCCGCTCATCGCGCCACCCATGGTGGCCATCGCGACCTACGCTTTCCTCTACTCGTGGAATGAGTACCTGTACGCGGTGCTGTTCCTCTCGGGGGAGAAGCACATCACGATCCCCGTGATGATGGGCAACTTCCTGGCCACCGACGACGCCCCCTGGAATATTCTCATGACCGTGGCGGTGCTCTACTCCATTCCGCCCGTGATCTTCTACTATTGCTTCCGCCGCCATCTGGTGAGTGGCCTGGTGACGGGATCCGTGGCGGGGACGTAGCTCGACGCGCCCTGGCGGAAGACGGACGCGGAAAGCGCACCGCGACAGGCAGTATTCGCCGAGTTTCGAATTGACAGCCCCAACTTCCTCTGTTACCTTGGCGCCATTCGTCATTCATGGTGTCATCGATCGCGTCCCCCACCAATCTTACGCCAGGTACTGACACGTCCTCATCGCCCTCGGAGGTTACCGTGCTCAAGCGGGAAAAGGAGCGGGTCGGCACCGACTTCGGCGAGATCCGCGCCTTCCTCGGGGAGGGAACCCATTTCAAGGGGGTGCTGAGCTTCGCCGGCGCCGTTCGCATCGACGGTCACCTGGAGGGGGAGATCGTCGGTGAGGAAGTGCTCATCATCGGCGAGCCCGGGCAGGTCAGCGCCGAGATCGAGGTCGGGACGCTGGTGGTGAGCGGCCAGGTGCAGGGGAACATCACCGCAAAGCAGCGCGTGGAACTCCTGCGACCGAGCCGGGTGAGCGGCACGATCCGGACCCCCTGTTTGGTGGTGGCTGAAGGCGCCGTGTTCAACGGGAACTGTGAGATGACCAGCCCGGACGAGGGCAAGGTCGTGCGCCTCCAGCCGAAAGAGGAGGGCCTGCAGGCGGCCGAGCGGGCGTGACCCCGGCCCCCTGATATCAGGCGCGGGAGCGCTCTGCGCCCCGCGGTCTTCAGCGTCGTTGCGTTCGGACCTCCCTGGTGCGTTTCGCCCGCCGTCTGGTCCTCCCTGGTCTCACACTTCTGGTGTGCCCGAGAATGTCGGCCATCGTCGGACCGTCCGGGTTCGGGTCCACGCGATGAGAGTGTATCTGGATCACAACGCCACCACGCCGCTCGACCCCGAGGTCCTGGCGGCAATGGTGCCCTATCTCACAGAAAAGTTCGGAAACCCCAGCTCGCTCCACGCCTGGGGGCGGGAGGCGCGGCAGGCCCTGGAGCAGGCGAGGACGACCATCGCGCGGGCCCTGGGGACGGCTGACAAGGACACCATCGTCTTTACCTCGGGTGGGACCGAGGCCGACAACCTCGCCCTCACGGGCGTGGCCGCGGCCCACGAGAAGCGCGGCCGTCACGTGATCGTCTCCAGCGTGGAGCATCACGCCACCCTGAACGCCGCCGCCCACCTCAGCCGCCAGGGCTTCGAGGTGACCCACCTCCCCGTGGACTCGCAGGGGCTCTTGGACCCGGACGATATGCGTCGGGCCATCCGACCGGACACCATTCTGGTCAGCCTCATACACGGCAACAACGAGACCGGCGTGCTCTTTCCCATCGCCTCCGTGGGGTGGATCTGCCGCGAGCGGGGCGTGACGTTTCATACCGACGCGGTGCAGAGCTTCGGCAAGCTCCCCCTGGACGTGGGCGCGCTGCACGCGGATCTCCTTTCCCTGTCCGGTCACAAGATCCACGGGCCGAAGGGCGTCGGCGCCCTCTTTATCCGGCGCGGGACGAGAATGCAGCCGCTCTTGCACGGAGGAACGCAGGAGCGTTCGCGCCGCGCCGGGACGGAGAACGTGCCGGCCGCCGTCGGGCTGGCCCGCGCGGCCGAACTGTCGCTCCGGGATCGGGAGGCTGTTGCCAAGCGGCTGGGCGACCTCCGCGATCGGCTGGAGCGTGGCATCATGGCGGCCCTGCCCGGTATCCTGCGAAATGGCCATGCGACCGAACGGCTGCCCCACACGACGAACCTGGCATTTGCCGGCGTGGAAGCCGAGTCGTTGATCCTGGCGCTGGACCTGCACGGCATCGGTGTCTCGTCGGGGGCTGCGTGCTCATCCGGCTCCCTGGAGCCGTCGCACGTCTTGATGGCAATGGGGCTCCCGCGGGAACGAGTAGCCAGCTCAGTCCGGTTCTCGCTGGGCCGAACGACCACGGAGGAGGAGATCAATCGCGTGCTGGAAATCCTCCCCCCGATCGTGGAGCGGATGCGCCGAGTGAACGCCGGCCTTCCCGCATCCGTCGGAGCGCGAGCGTGACATTTCCACATCAGGCGAAGGGGACGGCCGTCGTGGCCATGAGCGGCGGGGTGGACTCATCCGTGGCCGCGGCGCTCCTCGCTCGCCAGGGCGTGCCGGTCGTCGGGATCACCCTCCGGATCTGGCCCAGCCAGCGCCCGGCCGACCCCAGCCAGCGCTTCGACAGTTGCTGCTCGCCGGAAGCGGTGGAGGACGCACGGACCGTGGCGGAGACGCTCGGGATTCCCCACTATGTGCTGAACTACGAGGCCGAGTTTGATCGCGAGGTCATCCAGTACTTCGCCGAGGCCTATCTCAACGGCGAGACCCCGAATCCCTGCGTGCCCTGCAACTCGCGACTGAAGTTCGGCTCGCTATTTGCTCGGGCGAAGGGGTGGGGTGCGACGCGTATGGCCACCGGGCACTACGCTCGCGTGGAGTATGACCCGGCCACGGGACGATACCGGCTGCGACGCGCCGTGGATCCCCGGAAGGACCAAAGCTACTTTCTCTACGACCTGACTCAGGATCAACTGGCAGCAGCGCTTTTCCCGGTGGGCCACCTGCGGAAGGAAGAAACCCGACGCCTCGCCGCAGAGTTGGGATTGGCGGTGGCGACAAAGCCCGATAGCCAGGAGATCTGCTTCGTCTCCAGGGACTACCGTACCTACCTCCGGGCGCGCGTGGGAGATGCCATCATCCCGGGGATCATCCGGGATGCGGCCGGCGCGGTGCGCGGGGAGCACCAGGGAGTGGCGCTCTACACGGTCGGGCAGCGGCGCGGCCTCGGCATCGCGAACCACCAGCCCCTCTACGTGATCCATCTGGATCCCGGGAAGAACGAGGTCATCGTCGGGGAAGACAAGGATCTCTGGACGCGAGATGTCGAGGTGGGCCGGGTAAATCTCATCGCGGTTGCGCGCCTGGCCGGGCCGCAGCGGGTCCTGGCGAAGATTCGGTACGCCCAGCCGGCGGCGGCTGCGACGGTGATTCCCCGCGACGCGGATCGCGTGCGCCTCTGTTTCGACGAGCCCCAGCGGGCTGTGGCCCCCGGACAGGCCGCGGTCTTCTACGACGCGAACGACCCCGACTTGGTGGTGGGCGGCGGGGCCATTCGGCGGCGTCAATGCCTGTCGAATGCGGAATGCGGAATGATGAATGCGGAATATAGAGCGGGGAAGGCGAACGGTCCGGACCGCAGGGAGATCTGATCCATGGTGGATGATCGCGAGTTAATCCGCACGACGCTTCGCTCCCTCTCGCGCCGCCTCCGCCTGGTTCGGGCCCTGACTGCCAGCATCCGTTTCCTCGTGGTGGGCCTGGCGCTCGCCCTCGCGCCACTGCTGGTGAAAGGGCTCTTTCCTGCCGCCGGCCCTCTCGTCGCCTGGGGCCTCGTGGTGGGCCTGGCGCTGTTGGGATTCCTGTATGGCCTCATGGCACCACTCCCCGCGGCCCACGCTGCGCGCCTGGCAGACTTGCGCCTCAATCTCAAGGAGCGCCTGACCAGCGCGCAGGAGCATCTGTCCGCCGCGCCGGAGGGGACAGCCGACCCCATCGACATGGTCCGCGCCCAGCTCGCCGAGACGGCCGCCCGCCTGGGGGAGATCCGTGCGGAAGGCGCGTTTCCCGTGCACCTCCCGCCGGAAGCCCGGTGGGCGGCGCCCGTGGCCGCCCTGGCGCTGGCCCTCGCCCTGTTGCCTCCTCTCCCGTTGCGCCTGCCGGCTACCGGGGGCGACTCCAGCAGCCGCGAGGCCACGACCGAGGAGGAAGCAAAGCGGGAAAAGCCCCTGGAGCAGAAGCTGGCGACCCCCGCCGTGCCCGACCAGCTCTTCCCGAAGACAAAAGAGCGCGAGGCACCGCGCGGGCCACTCTCGGCGCGGGAGCAAACCGGGGACTTGGCCGCTATCTTCCAGGACACCAAGATGAGCCAGCAACGGCCGGATTTCGGGAGCTTCATCAAGCAGGGGGACGAGCGGTTGAAGCTGCTGGCGCGGCCGGAGAGCATCCCGGACCTGAAGCGGGACTTCACCCAGAGCCCGTACCAGGTGATGATCCGGCGCATGCAGGAACAGGTGCGGTCGGGGCGGATGCAGGGCCTCACGTGGGAGCAGATCGAGCGCCTCCTCTCCGAAATGGGACAGAGTGCGCAGCGGTTCGGAAGCGGCGGGTTGCCCGACGACCTCATGAGCGAGCTGCAGCGTGAGGGCGGAGGCTCTACCGACAAGATGATGGACGCCTTGTCGCGCGCCCTGAATCGGCTTCGCGATCGCGACCAGGCCGGCCGCGGCAAGGGACGCAACCTGCGCGAGGCACCAGGCCAGCAGGGCGGCTCGGGGAAGGAACGGGGCGAGGGCGAGCAAGGCCAGAGCGAGGACGGTTCCACGGGCGGCTCGCTCCCGGGCACGGGGAAGTCGCTGGAGACCAAGGGCGATCCCACCCCGCGGATCGGGGGGGAGAAGCAGGATTCCATGCTGGAAGGCGAGCTACGCGAGGGCCAGATGGAGGCCTACGAAACCAACCTCTCTGGACCGGGGACCCAGAATCCCTCGCGCCTGCAGTACATGGACGTCTTCTCGCAATACCAGAAGATGATGGAGGAGACCCTGACCAAAGAGCCGATTCCGTTCAACTACCGGGAGCAGGTGAAGGAATACTTCAAGTCCCTGGAGAACCGCTGAGGCCCGCAGGGATCGATCCTGCGGGCCCGCGCTCCATTCACGTTTCACGCCTTACGCTTCACGACTCGATCGGGTGGTTCATGGCACAACGCGCCTTTGATGAAACGTTCCTGAAACGACTGGACGCTCTCTCCATCGTCTCCCGAAAGGTGGTGACGGGTCGGGCCAAGGGCGAGCGGCGCAGCTTTCGCAAGGGGGCCGGCGTCGAGTTCCAGGATTACCGACCGTATGTGATGGGGGACGACCTCCGCTACGTGGACTGGAACATCTACAGCCGACTGGACAGGCTGCTCCTCAAGCTGTACGTGGAGGAGGAGGACCTGTGCGTCCACCTCCTGGTGGATGGCAGTGCCTCCATGGGGTTCGGACAGCCGCCGAAGCTGGACTACGCCCTGCAGGTGGCAGCCGCCCTCGGGTACATCGGCCTCGCCAATTTTGAACGCGTGGCCCTCGGATATTTTTCGGGAGAACTCACCCACATGCTGCGGCCGCGCCGCGGCCGAGGGCAAATCTTTCCCCTGCTGGAGTTCCTGTCCAACGTGGAGGCCAAGGGACCCACGGATCTCAACGGCTGCCTGGCGAACTACGCCTTGCGCAGCCGCGTACCGGGGATCGCGGTGGTCCTCACCGACCTTCTCGATCCCGGCGGCTACGCCGACGGCCTGAAGGCCCTCCTGCGCCGCCGCTTCGAGGTGTTTCTGCTGCACGTGGTGAGCGAGGACGAACTCCAGCCGCTCTTGCGGGGGGACCTCACGCTCCTGGATGCGGAGGGGGGCACGAGCCGCGAGGTCAGCCTGGATCGCGCGGCGCTGGAGCGCTACCAGGAACGCCTCCAGGGCCACTTCGCGGAAGTGGAACGGTTCTGCGCCAGCCACCGGATTGATTATCTGCGCACCAGCACCACGGTGCCGTTTCAGGACTTGATCCTCCGGCACTTGCGGCGAGGCGGATTTCTGCGATGACCTTTCTCAACCCGGCCGCGTTCCTGCTGCTGCTCACGATCCCGGTGGTGATCCTGTTCCACCTGCTGAAGATCCGCCGCCAGCAGGCCGTCGTGAGCAGCACCCTCTTCTGGGCGGACAGCCTGCGGGACCAGCAGGCGACCGCGCCATTCCGTCGGCTGAAGCCGAATCTGCTCCTGCTGCTCCAGCTCCTGGCCATTCTGCTCCTGGCCCTGGCCCTGGCCAAGCCGGTGCGAACGGTGTTGGCCACAGGGTACGAGCGGAACGTCTTCATCCTGGACGTCTCGGCCAGCATGCAGACCCGCGACCTGGCGGGCTCGCGCGTCACCGCAGCCAAGCACGCGGCCCTGGCGGAGATCGAGCGGCTCCGCCCGGGCCAGCAGGCCATGGTCATTGCCTCGGGGCACGAGGCGCGGGTCCTGGTCCCATTCACCGGGGAGCAGCGGGTGCTCCAGCGAGCCGTCGAGGGGCTCGAGGCCCTGGATGTGGAGGGGCGGCTGGAGGAGGCCTTCCGCCTGGCCCAGGCCAATCTCCAGCAGAGGGGCCGCACGGCCGTCGTTCACGTCTTCACCGACGGGGCGTTCGATCCCCCGACCGTGCCCGACCTGGGCGGAGCGGCCATCCGCTGGCACCGGTTCGCCCAGCGCGGCAAGAACATCGGCATCACCGCGTTCGAGACGCGCAAGACGTACTTCGGGGCCTTCGATTACCAGGCCTTCCTGTCGGTGGCGAACTACAGCGGCGAAACGGCGACGTTCGATCTCGGCCTGACGCTGGACGGGAAGCCCCTCAAAGTGGAGCACGTGACCCTGGGCCCCGAGGTCAAGCGCTCCTTCGTCATCCCGTTCACCCACACCGCGGGCGGGATTCTCCGGGCGGAGATCAACGCCGAGGACGAGCTGGCCGTGGATAACCAGGCCCTGGCCGTGATTCCGCCTCCACGGCCCCTGCGAGTCCTCCTCATCAGTTCGGGCAACGCCTTCCTGGAGAAGGCTCTGGCGGCGGACCCGCAGCTCCAGGTGGAACCAGGGACACCGGACCTCTTGGAGAAGGCGGCCCAGTACGATGTGGTGATCCTGGATAACGTCCCCGCGAAGAAGGTGCCGGCGGGGCGGTACCTCCTGTTCAACACCGCTCCCGAGGGGATCCCACTGGAAGTCCTGGGGCGCGTTGAGGAGCCGCCCATCATCGACTGGGATCGGAACCACCCGGCAATGCGCTACCTGGACCTCTCCAAGGTCGCGATCCAGAACGCCATGCGCGTGCGATCCGTTGGTGGCGGGCGCGCCCTGGCGGAATCCAATCTCACGCCCCTCATCTATGCCGTGGACGAGGGGGGCGTGAAGGCCATCTTCGTCGGGTTCGACCTCTATCGGACCGACTTTCCCCTCCGAGTGGCGTTCCCCCTGTTCATCAGCAACGCCCTGCGGTGGCTGTACCCAAGCCAGATCGAAGATGCGGGCCTGCAACTCCGCACCGGCCAGCCCCTGACGACCGGCCTGCCGGCGGGCGTGCGGGAGGCCACCCTCACCGATCCCACCGGCAAGACCCACGCCCTCCGGGCGGACGCGGATGGCCGAGTGAGTGTCGTCGAGACGACCCACGCCGGCGTCTACACCCTGAAGGCGGGCGCGTGGGAACAGCGCTTCGCCGTGAACCTCCTGTCGGATGGGGAGTCCAACGTGGTCCCCCGAGCGCAAGCGCTGCCGGAGCGAGGCGGCCAGGGGACGTCCGAAGAAGGGCCCGCCGCCTTCCCGTCGCGCCAGGAGCCTTGGAAGCTGTTTGCCATTCTGGGCCTCGTCCTGCTCCTCCTGGAAGGGGCCCTGTACTACCGCCAGGCGAAGGGCCAGTGGCCGATCACCGCCGCCGCTATCCGAGTCATCGTGATCGGGCTTGTGATCGCCGGGCTGGGCGGCGCGGGCCTGTACCGCACCACGGAACAACTGAACGTCCTGTTCCTGCTGGATACCTCGGACAGCGTCTCGCTGGAGAACAAGGCGAAGGCCTGGCAGTACATCCAGGATGCGGTCAAGGCGGCCGACAAGCGAGACCGATACGGCGTGATCGTCTTCGGCGGGAGCCCGGTGCTGGAGACCCCGCTGGGGACCGATCCGCTGCCGGCGAAGGCGCCGGCCACTGCTGCCAGCCGGGCGACGGACATCGGGGCGGCCATCAAGCTGGCCCTGGCCGCCTTCCCGCGCGAGGGCGCGAAGCGGATCGTGCTCCTCACCGACGGCAACGAGAACCAGGGAAGCGCCCGCGAGGCCGCCCAGCGGGCCCGCGCCGAAGGGGCGGACATCTACGTGGTGCCCCTGAGGAACGACTATGCGGGCGAGGTCCTGGTGGAGCGCCTGGTGGTCCCGCAAGAGGTGAAATTTGGCGAATCCTTCCTGGTCCGCGTCGTGGCCTGGAGCGCGAAGGAGACCGCGGGCCGCATCTCCGTGTACCGGGATGGGGAGTTCGTGGGCGCCCAGCCCGTCAACCTCACGGCCGGGAAGAACGTCTTCGCCTACCAGCAGTCCATCGATGAGGGCGGATTTCACATCTTCCAGGCGCGCCTGGAGGCGCCCGACGACGTGGTCGAGGAGAACAACCGGGGCGTGGGGCTGGTGGCGGTCCGCGGGCGGCCGAGGGTGCTCTATGTCGAAAAGGACCGCGACCAAGGGGCGCACCTGCTGAACGCCCTGCGGGCGCAGAATCTCCAGGTGGAGATGGTCGGTTCCGAGGCGCTGCCCACCACCATGGAGGGCCTCACGCAGTACGATTCCATCATCCTGAGCAACATCTCCGCCCTCCGCGTGACGAAGCCGCAGATGGAACTCCTCCGCAACTACGTCCGGGACCAGGGGGGTGGCCTGATCATGCTGGGCGGCGAGGAAAGCTTCGGCGTGGGCGGCTACTACCACACGCCCGTCGAGGAGGCCCTGCCGGTGACCATGGAGGCACGGCAGAAAGTCGAGATCCCCTCTCTGGCGGTGATACTGGTCATCGACCGGTCCGGCAGCATGGAGACCAGCATAGACTCCCGCTTCTCCAAGGTAGACCTGGCCAAGGAGGCGGCCCAGCTCGTGGTGGAGCTTCTGGACGAGCGGAACGAGATCGGGGTCATTGCCTTCGACACCGCCTGGAGCTGGGTGGTCCCCATGGGCTCGGCCAAGGACAAGGATCGGATCCTCAAGGAGATCGCCACCATCAAGGCGGGCGGCGGCACCGAACTGTTTGCCCCGCTGAAGGAGGCGTATGCAGCCATCTACGACCGGAAGGCGCTCCTGCGCCATGTCCTGGTGCTCTCCGACGGCGAGGTGCAGGCCGCGGACTTCGCGGGCCTGGTGCGCCGGATGCAGCAGGACAAGATCACCGTCTCCTCCGTGGCCATCGGCAAGGATGCGGACGTCAAGTTCATGACGGATCTCTCCCGCTGGGGTCGGGGGCGCTTCTACTATACCGACGACCTCTACAGCATTCCCCGGATCCTGACACTGGAGACGCAACTGGCCAGCAAGGCTTCCATCATCGAGCAGCCGTTCCGGCCGGCGCTGGTCCATCCGGGCCACGAGATCGCCCAGGACATCCAGTGGGACCGCGTCCCGCCCCTGGGCGGCTACGTGTCCGCGACGCCCAAGCCGACGGCGGATACGATCCTGATCTCGAACCAGCGGGACCCCATCCTATCGGCCTGGCGCTACGGCCTGGGTCGCACCGTGGCCTTCACCTCCGATGCCAAGGGAAAGTGGGGGATCCTGTGGCTGAAGTGGGACGAGTTCGGCAAGCTCTTCGGCCAACTGGTCCGCTGGACGCTCAGGACGGCGCAGCGGAGCGAAGTCGTGACCTCGGTCATCCAGCGCGGCGGGCGCGGCGAGATCCAGCTTGAGGCCGTGGACGCGAAGGGAGAGTTCGTGAACTTCCTGGAGGCCAACGCCGGCGTGGTCTACCCGGATAAGACCCAGGGAGTCCTGCCGCTCGTGCAGGTGGGCCCCGGGCGATACCGCGGCGCCTTCCCGGCCGCGGAGCAGGGAGCCTACCTCGTGGGTGTGGCGGAACGGAAGGACCAGAAGACGATCGGGTCCGAGGTGGCATCGCTGGTGGTCCCGTACTCGCCGGAGCACCGGGCCCTGGCGGTCAACGAGGGGATGCTCCGCGACGTGGCGATGCTCTCGGGCGGGGCTTCCCCCGCGCGGCCGGCGGAGAATTTCACCCAGAACCGGCAGAAGGTCCGGATCTGGATCGAGGCATGGCCGTACTTCCTGGCCCTGGCGCTCTTGCTGTTCCTGCCGGATGTGGCCATCCGGAGATTGCGATTTCGGGGGGCCGTTGGGCGAGGCTTGACGGGCCGGCGGGCCGGCGGGTCTTCGACGGCCGCAGGTTCAGCCGTCCCGGCCGCCGCGCGGTTCGGTGGCCGCGGGCGGCGGGCATGAGCGCGTCTATGGTAGCCTGGCCCGAAAGGCACCGGGACTGAAACACGTAACGACCCAGGGCATTCCACATGCAACGCTGTCGAAGGGCAGAGGAGGGGAAATACATGGGGTGACGCGAGCAACAACTAGAAGCGCGCAGGGCCGCACCGTCGTGGCCCTGCTGCTGATGGTCGCTTTGTGGATGGCAGCGTCCCCGGGTCTGGCGGCCGCGCCTGCGGCGCCGGCACCGGCCGCTCCCCCGAAGATCCCGCTGGCGGTTGTCCCGTTCGTCGGGCCGGCCGCTGGCGTGCCCGAGGCGTTCGGGGAGGCCCTCGGTGAGGCGATCCGGCACGGGCTGCGCCAGGTTCGCGCCGTGCGTGTGGTGGACTCCGACTCCATCCTGGGGGCGGGGCAGCGTCTGAGCGTGTCTCTGGCTGACGTCCTCACGGATGAGGCCGCACTCAAGCTGGCGCGCGACCTCCAGGCGCGAGGGCTGGTGAGCGGCACCTACAGCCTGGACGGGGACACGCTGAAGGTCCAGGCGAAGGTTGCAGACACGCGCGACGGGGGCCAGGTCCATCAGATCGAGGAGATCGCCGGGCCCGTGGGCGAGCTCCTGGCAGGCCAGGAGCGGATCGCGCGGCAGCTTCTCCAGCAATTCCAGGTGAAGCTGTCGTCTCACGACGAGCGCCGCCTGCAGGCGGCCTTCGCCAAGCACACGAGTTCTCTGGAAGCCTACACCCTGTACGCTCGGGCGATGTGGCGGCAGGGCCTGCGGACCCGGGAGGGCCACGAGCAGGCCGTCGCGCTGTTTGGCAAGGCGCTGGAGGCGGACCAGAACTTCGCCCTGGCCCACTATGGCCTGGGGATCTCCCTCTACGCGACCAACAACCGGTGGAAGGGGTCGGGGGAGATCCGCAAGGCCATCCAGCTCGATCCGAACTTCCCGGATGCCTACAGGTGGCTGGGTGACCTCTTAGTCAGCAGCCCGCGCCGCCTGTACGATCAGGCCATCCAGGCGTACCTGAAGGCCGTGGAGCTCTCGCCGGACTATGCGGAGGCGTATGTCGGTCTGGGGGATGCCCGCCAGGCCAAGGGCCAGTCCGACGAGGCCATTGCCGAGTACCGGAAGGCGCTGCAACTCGAGCCCGAGAACGCCCGGGTACATTACGGCCTGGGCAAGATCTACTACAACGAGAAGCAACTGTACCACGAGGCCGTGGCCGAATATGAACGCGCCATCCGGCTCGACCCCAAGCTCATGGAAGCCCATCTGAACTTGGCGGAGCTCTACGAGGAGAAGGGCCTGTATCAGGAGGCCATCGCGCGCTACGGCCAGGTCCTCTCCATCGATCCGCGCCATCCGGGTGCCACCTATGGCCTGGCCCTGGTCTATGAGAAGGTGGACGCGAAGAAAGCCATCGATCAGTGGGAGCGATACATCGAGCTGGCATCCACGCTGCCCTCAGAGAAGGAATGGGTAGACATCGCCAAGAAGCATCTGAACAAACTGCGCAGGGGAGAGTAGATCAACTAAGAGTCGAGCGCCGAGAGTCGCGAGCCGAGAGCCGGGAATGAACGCCTGCGGCGGGGACTCGGCTCGCCTCACTAGGCCCTCGGCTCACTTATCGAGGAGCATATGCGCGCCGAAGAACGAGCCGAACGGTTTCGCGAAATGTTCACCTCTCTCACGCGGGAGATCGCCAAGGTGGTGGTGGGCCACGGGGAGATCATCCGCGGCGTCCTGATCTGCCTGTTCTCAGGGGGGCATGCCCTGCTGGAGGGAGTCCCGGGCCTGGGGAAGACGCTGCTGGTGAAGACGCTCTCGGAGAGCCTGGACCTCCGCTTCTCCCGTATCCAGTTCACGCCGGACCTGATGCCGGCCGACATCATCGGGACCAACATCGTGGTCGAGACGCCGGAGGGGGGTCGGCACTTCAGCTTCCAGCGAGGCGCGCTCTTCGGCCAGATCGTCCTGGCGGACGAGGTCAACCGCGCCACTCCGAAGACGCAGTCGGCTCTGCTGGAGGCCATGCAGGAACTGTCGGTCACCGTGGGCGGCGTCCACCATCCCCTCTCGCGACCGTTCTTCGTCCTGGCGACGCAGAACCCGATCGAGATGGAGGGGACGTACCCTCT
>CAZXXV010000001.1:16240-30699 GCA_964644725.1 uncultured bacterium | reverse complement strand
CAGGTTTGGCGGGCCAGCCTTATTGTTTCTGGCTTGCTGCTGGCTCGTCACGTGTGGTAGTTTCCCTCCCGTTAAACCCTTCGGTATCAAGTATAGACTCCTCCTCCGCCCATGGAACCTTCCGTGGGCCTTTCCTTTTTGTTTCGGAGGGTTAGAGCTACCAGAGACGGCGTGCCCCCTGGCGTGCGCGGTCCGCAGATTTCGCCCGGAACGAGTCCGGTCACGCCGGGCCGGTTCGGTCACAAAGGGGATGCGTCCTCTGCGGAGGATCCGACAATGGCAGAGCGATTCCAGAACTTCATCGACGGCAAATGGGTGGATGCCGCCAACGGCACGACGTTCGAGGACATCAACCCGGCAAACAAGACGGACGTGCTGGGAACGTTCCCGCGTTCGGACCACCGGGACGTGGATCGTGCGGTGGAGGTGGCCAAGAGCCATTTCCCCAAGTGGCGACGGGTGCCGGCGCCGCGACGGGCAGAAATCCTGTTCCGGGCCGCGGAGATCCTGGTGCGCCGGAAGGAGGAGTTGGCTCAGCTGATGACCCGGGAAATTGGCAAGGTGCTGAAGGAATCGCGTGGCGATGTCCAGGAAGCCATCGACATGCTCTATTACATTGCCGGTGAAGGGCGGCGCCTGTGGGGCGAGACCACGCCCTCGGAACTCCCGGACAAATTCGCCATGACGGTCCGGGTCCCCCTGGGTGTGGTGGGCCTCATTACCCCGTGGAACTTTCCCCTCGCAATCCCGAGTTGGAAGCTGGCGCCGGCCCTGGTCGCGGGGAATACCGTGGTCTTCAAGCCGGCGGAAGACGCTCCATTGATGGCTGTGCGGTTTGTCGAGATCCTGCTCGAGGCGGGCCTGCCGCCGGGGGTGGTCAACCTTGTCCACGGCTACGGAGAGGAGGCGGGCGCACCATTGGTCCGGCACCCGGACGTGGCACTGGTCTCTTTCACAGGATCCTCCGAAGTTGGGCGCGAGGTGGCCATCGCCTGCGCGGCCGAGCACAAGCGGGTCTCATTGGAAATGGGCGGTAAGAATCCGATCCTGGTGATGGAGGACGCCGACCTGGATCTGGCCGTGGACGGGACGATCTGGGGGGCATTCGGTACCTCGGGCCAGCGCTGCACCGCTGCGTCGCGGATCCTGGTGCACAAGAAGGTGCTGAAGGAGTTTACCGATCGGCTCGTGACGAAGGCCCAAGCCCTTCGGTTGGGGGACGGCCTCTCTCCCAACACGGACGTCGGACCAGTCATCAATGACGCTCAGCTTAAGCGAGTCCATGGCTATACCAAGATCGGCCTCAAGGAAGGGGCCAAGCTGCTCTGTGGGGGTGAGATCTACCGGGAGGGGGAGTGCAAGAAGGGGTTCTTTTACACGCCCACCGTGTTTGGGGACGTCTCTCCCAAGATGCGGATTGCCCAAGAGGAGATCTTCGGGCCCACCGTGGCTCTCCTCCCCGTGACCAGTCTGGAAGAAGCCATCGAGGTGGCAAACTCGACGCGGTACGGGCTGTCTTCTGCGATCTACACCCGGGATATCGGAAAGGCATTCCGCGCCATCGAGTTGCTGGGAGCAGGGATCATCTATGTCAATGCCTCGACCATCGGCGCGGAGGTTCAGTTGCCCTTCGGGGGGATCCGCCAGACGGGAAACGGCCATCGCGAGGGTGGCCGGCAGGTTCTGGACGCCTTCACCGAATGGAAGGCGGTGTATATTGACTACAGCGGGAAACTGCAGCGGGCACAGATCGATCTTGGCGGATAGCTCGCGGCTCATAGCTGATGGCTCATGGCAACACTATGAGCCAAGAGCCATACGCCGAATTTCCTTAAGGCAGGCATCAACCTCTGGATGAGGTACGGCACAGCGGAAGGGCATGCCCATGAGCCAAGAGTTGCTCTACCTGTCGAGGACGGATGTCGAGAAGGTCGCCCTTCCCATGGCAGAGATGATTGTTGCCATGGAGGCAGTCTTCCGGGAGAAAGGGGAAGGGCGAACCGAGATGCCGCCCAAGATCGGCATCCATCCTGCGCCCGAGGCCTACCTCAACGCCATGCCGGCGCGCGTGGCCTCGGCGGGTGCGGTGGGCATCAAGTGGGTCAGCATCTTCGCGGAGAACCTGGGGCGCGGCCTGCCAGCCATCAGCGGCCTCGTGATCCTGAACGACCCCGAGAACGGCTTGCCGTTGGCGGTCATGGACTGCATCTGGCTCACCGCCAAGCGGACGGCGGCGGCTAGCGCGGTGGCGGCGAAGTACCTGGCGAGGAAGGATGCCGAGAGCCTGGCCATCATCGGCTGCGGCGCTCAGGGCCGAAGCCATCTCGAGGCCATGCTCGTGCAGTTCCCCGGCCTGCGGCGCGTCCTGGCCTACGATCGAGTTTCTGCAGCCCTGGCCCGCTACGCTGCGGAGATGCACGCCGCCTTCGGGGTGGAGGTGGTGGCCGCCCCCGACACCGAATCCGCGGTGCGCGAAGCGGATATCATCGTGACGGCCGCCGGGACCCTGAAGAAGCCCACGCCGGTCATTCAAGCCGAGTGGATCAAACCCAGCGCCTTCTGCATGCCGGTGGATTACGACTGCCTCTTTACCTCGGAGGCCATTCAGGCCATGGACCTCTTCTACACCGATGACGTGGCCCAGATGGATTACTATCGGACCATCGGATATTTCCGGATCACCCCGGCCGTCCATGGCGACTTGGGCGAGGTGGTGACGGGGAAGAAGCCCGGACGGACGCGCCCTGACCAGCAAACCATGGCCATGCACCTGGGCATCGCCATCGAGGACGTGGTCACCGCCCAGCGCATCTACCGAAAGGCGGTGGCGGAGGGAATCGGAACGCGCCTGCCGCTCTGAGGGAGAACAGTCTTCAGCCGTCAGCGTTCAGCAGTCAGCTCCGAAAAGCCGAAAGCTGAGTGCTGACCGCTGACTGCTTCGTTTCGTTGCTGAAAGGGGAAGGATCGATGAGCGGGGTTCCGGGCGTGGATTACCACGAGGTCGAGGGGCTCCTCTCAGAGGAGGAGCGGATGGCGCGGGATGTGGCCCGAGTCTTCACCGAGGAGCAGATCCTGCCCATCATCTTGAGCCTGGAGTCGGTTTTCACCTACGAGGGGACACACCACATCCACACCCTGATCCTGGGACGGGATATCACCGGAATCTCGGCACTGAAGTGACGCGATCGGGGCGGAGATTTGCTTTACATTGCGCGCGCACAGGTATAGCATAATCATGATGTGGCGGATGGTGTGTTGGGTTCTCTTGGTCGCGGGTCCCGTGTTAGTGGGCGGGCTCGCCCTCCGGCAGGAGCGCGGCGCCTCGGGGGCCAGCCCTTCCCAGCCGGCACAGACGGCGCCCGAAGTCACGCTCCGGCAGATCCACATGATCGAGACGCGCGAGGGGGCCAAGCTATGGGAGCTCCGGGCGGACCGTGCCGAGGTGCACGAGCGGGAGGGATATACGGTCCTGTCGCGGGAGAGGCGCCCCGTAGAGGTCACGCTCTACTCCAGCCAGGGGCAGCTCACCTGCACGGCCAGCCGGGCCACAGTGGACCTGAAGAGCAAGGACGTGCGGCTGGAAGGCGGGGTCGTCGCGCGCTCGGATCAGGGAACGGAACTCCGGACGGAGGACCTTCGGTGGCTGGCGGCGTCCCGGCGCGTCCAGACGGACCGGCCGGTCACGGTGAGCCGCAGGGGTCTGGTGAGCCGTGGTCGCGGCCTGGAAGCGGACACCGACCTGGAGCAGGTCCGGATCTTCCAGAACATCACCTCGCAGCTGCGGTCCCCGGCGAGCGTTCCGGCGACGGGGACGGGGCCGGTGCCACGCTAGGAAGGGAGGACTCTCGCGTCATGTGGCGTGCCCGATGGTTGGTCCTGCTCCTTCTGTTCCTCGCGGGGGCACCGGGAATTCCCCGGGCTGCAGAGCAGCGCGCGCCCATCACCATCTCGGCTGACAGCCTGGAAGTCAGCCGCAAGGCTCGGGTGGCGATCTACCAGGGGAACGTGGCGGCCAACGATCAGGGGCGCGGCCTCAGCATCCTGGCGGACCGGATCGAGTTCTACTTTGACGAACGCATGGAGGAGGTCGAGCGGGCGACTGCCGCGGGCAATGTTCGCCTCTTGTACGGCGAGCGGCGAGGCGTGGCGGAGCGGGCCGAGTACTTCCCACGGGAAGGGCGCGCCATCCTCCTCGGGCATCCCAAGGTGTGGCAGGAGAATGACGTGGTCAGCGGGTGTCGGATCACGCTGCTCCTGCGAGAGGACCGGAGCCAGGTGGAAGGCTGCGACGGGGAACGCGTCAACGCGGTGCTCTACCCGAAGCGGGATGAGGGGCGGGAACGGGGTGGCACGCCTCGGTAAAGCCCCTCCGGCGACACCGAAGGACGGATGACGATCGGCGTGACGGGGCATTGCCTGCGGACGGAGAAGCTGGTCAAGGCCTTCAAGCAGCGGGTGGTGGTCTCAGACCTCAGCCTCTCGCTGAATGCGGGCGAGGTGGTGGGGCTTCTGGGACCCAACGGGGCCGGCAAGACCACGGCCTTCTACATGATCCTGGGGCTCACGCGCCCCAACTCGGGCCGGGTCCTGTTGAATGAGGAGGACATCACCTTCCTGCCCGTCCACCAGCGGGCGCGCCTGGGGATGGGCTTCCTGCCGCAGGAGCCGTCCATCTTCCGCAAGCTGACCGTGGAGGAGAACATCCTGGCGATCCTGGAGGCCCTGGGCCTCCCCGCTGGGGAGCGCGCCGATCGCGCCCAAGCGCTGCTGCGCGAGCTCAACATCGCCCATCTGGCCAAGAGCCCGGCCTATACGCTCTCCGGGGGCGAGCGGCGGCGGGCCGAGATCACCCGAGCGCTCGCCACCGAGCCCCGTTTCATGCTCCTGGACGAACCCTTCGCCGGCATCGACCCCATCGCGGTGTTCGACATCCAGGGCATCATCGGACAGCTGAGGGATCGGGGGATCGGCGTACTCATCACGGATCACAACGTGAGAGAGACCTTGCAGATCGTGGATCGGGCCTATATCATTCATGAGGGGCGGATCCTCTTGTCCGGGACGGCCGCCCAGTTGGCCGCGGACGAGGTGGCCCGGGAGATCTACCTGGGGGAGCGGTTCTCGCTCTGACAGGAGCGGGACGAGGATCCATGGCGTTCGACACCAGGCTGCGCATGCTCCAGACGCAGCGGATGATCATGACGCCGATGCTGCAGCAGGCGATCAGCCTGCTGCAGCTGTCGCGGCTGGAGCTGGTCCAGGAGCTCCGGCAGCAGGTCGAGCAGAATCCGGTGCTGGAGGAGGCCCTGGAGGAGGCGACGGACCCCCAGCTCTCCCAGGAGCAGGAGTCGTCGGAGGCGGAGCGCACTGAGGCGGAGCAGGCCGAGGAGGACCGGGCGGACCGGATCGACGACTTCGATTGGGAGAGCTACCTGCAAGACGCGTCGGACTACCGCCCCCAGATCCCCCGCGAGGAGCTGGAACGATTCGACGCGGAGATCCAGCTGACAAAGCCCCGCTCGCTCATGGATCACCTGCTATTCCAGCTCCACCTCACCACCTCGGATCCCGAGCTCCTGCAGTTGGCCACACTCCTCATCGGCAACCTGGATGAATCCGGGTACCTGAAGGAGCCGTTGGACGCCGTGGCCGCGGTGGCCGGCGTGAACGTCCCCCGGCTGGAGGAGGTGCTGCGCCTGGTGCAGAGCTTCGAGCCCACCGGGGTCGGGGCGCGCGACCTCCGGGAATGCCTCCTGCTCCAACTGGAGGGCCGCCCGGACCCGCATCCGCTGGCCAAGGAGCTGATCTCGGCCCACTTGCAGGAATTGGAGGGGCGGCAGTGGGAGAAGCTGGCCGGGAAGCTGGGAGTGCCGGTCAGGGAGATCCAGGCGGCGGTGGAGTACATCACCACCCTGGAGCCGAAACCGGGCCGCACGTTCGGCACCGAGGATCCGCGCTACATCACGCCGGACGTCTACCTCGTCAAGGTGGATGACCGGTTCGTCGTAGTCCTGAACGATGATGGGCTGCCGCGCCTCCGGGTGAGTCCCTACTACCGGGCGATCCTGGCCAACAAGACGGGCAACGGACGCGAGGTGCGGGAATATCTCGAGGGCCGGATGCGGTCCGCCCTCTGGTTGATCCGCAGCATCGAGCAACGGCAGCGGACCGTGTTCAAGGTGGCGGAAAGCCTGGTGAAGTTCCAGCGAAAGTTCCTGGAGGAGGGCATTACGGCCCTGCGACCCCTCACTCTGAAGGAAGTGGCTGAGGATATCGGCATGCACGAATCCACGGTCAGCCGGGTGACCACCAACAAGTACATCCACACCCCGCAGGGCCTGTTCGAGCTGAAGTACTTCTTCCACCGGGGTGTCCCCGCTACCAGCGGCGATGTCGTTTCCTCCCTCAAGGTCAAGGACCTCATCCACAAGCTGCTCACTGTCGAGGACAGCGGCCGGCCCCTCTCGGACCAGAAGATCGTGGAAATCCTGCGCGAGAAGCACGGGGTCGAGATCGCCCGCCGGACCGTGGCCAAGTACCGGAGCCAGCTCAGGATTCCATCCTCCAGCCGGCGCAAGCGCTACTGAGTTCCGCTCGCCGTTGCCCCGCACCGGAGGATGCACGACAGACGCACGCAGGGCCTGGAATTCCAAAGCCGTATCCCCGACACGCTGGCGACCCGCTGCCCCGTCGATCGGACGGACCGTTCAATCCGGAGCGCCTGCAGGTTTCGGAAGGAGCCCAACGATGCAACTCTCTGTGAAGGGACGGAACCTGGAGATCACCCCCGCCCTCCGCACCTACGCCGAGGAGAAGCTGGGCCGACTCACCCGGTATCTGGAGAACATCGTCACCATGCATGTGGTCCTGTCGGTGGCCAAGCACCGACAGATCGCCGAGGTCACCCTGCGGGTGCGAGATCTGACGATCCGGGCAGAGGAGGAGAGCGACGACCTCTACTCCTCCATTGACCTGGTGGTGGAGAAGCTGGAGCGACAAATCCTGCGCTACAAAGAGCGGATCATGGCCCACGCCGCCCGGGCCGGGAACCGCGGGGGCCGCGCCGGTGCCGCGGCCCCCGCGGCCGAGGAGGAGCCCCGCGTGGTCAAGACCAAGCGCTTCGCGGTCAAGCCTGCTGCGGTGGACGAGGCCATCCTGCAGATGAACCTCATCGGCCATAACTTCTACGTGTTCCGCAACGCCACCACCGAAGAGGTGAACGTCGTCTACCGCCGCCGGGATGGCCACTACGGGCTGATCGAGCCTGAGGCCTGAGTGGAGGTGGGCATGGCGGGTGAGGAGAGCGCGTCCGAGACCACGCTCCACGGGGTCCTGGTGGACGTGTACGGGATCGGGGTGCTGATCCTGGGAGAAAGCGGGACCGGCAAGAGTGAGTGCGCCCTGGACCTGGTGACCCGGGGCCACCGGCTGGTGGCGGATGACGTGGTCGAGGTGATCCGGGAGAGCGATGGGATCCTCATCGGGCGGGGTCCCAGCCGGATTCGCCACCACATGGAGATCCGGGGGCTCGGCATCATCAATATCCGGGACCTGTTCGGCGTGGCCGCCATCCGCTACCGCAAGCGCATCGAACTGGTGATCCTGCTGGAGGCCTGGCGTCCCGAAGAGGAGTACGATCGGCTCGGGGTGGAGGAACAGAGCTATCCGATCCTGGGCGTTCCGATCCCCACGCTGCGGATCCCGGTGTCGGCCGGGAGGAACATCGCCATCCTGGTCGAGGTGGCGGCGCGCAATCACCTGCTCAAGTTGATGGGGGTCCACGCGGCGCGCAACTTCGCCGCGCACCTTTCGGGGGGTGAAGCCGGCGACGCGCGGGGCGGGGCGGACGCCGACCTTCCCCGATTCAGCCGAGATGACACCGAGTGACGGCCTTCCACAGGGGCTGCGGCCACCCATGGCGGCACAGGGTGGTCCCGAGATGTCACCGGTCGCCGGAGGCGCCGGGAGCCGCATGGTTGCGCCATGACCGGAATTGATTTCATCGTGATGACCGGGATGTCGGGGGCGGGGAAGAGCGCAGCCAGCCGCTGCCTGGAGGACCTGGGGTTTTTCTGTATCGACAACCTGCCGGTCACCTTGATCCCCAAGGTCGCGGAGCTCTGCGCCCAGTCCGAGAAGCGGATCGAGCGCGTGGCCCTGGTGGTGGACGCCCGGGAGGGACGGTTCCTGGAAGGTCTCTTCGACATCCTGGTGGATCTCCGCCGGGACGGCCACCTGGTGCGCATCGTGTTCCTGGATGCCAGCGACGAGGTTCTGGTGCGCCGTTTCAGCGAGAGCCGGCGCCCCCATCCCCTGGCGCCCGGCGGATCGGCACTGGAGGGCATCCGGGCGGAGCGCGAGCGCCTGGCCCACCTCAAGGCCAAGGCGGACCTCGTGATTGACACCTCCAGCTTCACGGTCCACGAGTTCCGGAAGCTCCTGGCCACCTCCTTCCTGGATCTGCCGGCTCCACAGCGGACGGCGCTGTCTTTGGTTTCCTTCGGCTACAAGCACGGGCTCCCGGTGGATGCGGATCTGGTGTTCGACGCCCGCTGCCTGCCAAACCCCCACTTCGTCGACGCCCTGCGGCCGCTCACAGGCCGGGACCCGCAGGTGGTCGAGTACATCTTGGGGTCCGTCCAGGCCCGAGAGTTCGTGGAGCGCATTCAGGAGTTCCTTGGCTTCACGCTCCCCCTGTACGTGCAGGAGGGCAAGGCGTATCTGACCATCGCGGTGGGGTGCACCGGCGGGCGTCACCGATCGGTGGTGCTGGCGGAGGAGCTGGCCCGACTCCTGCGCGAGGCGGGCCACGAGGTTTCCGTGCGTCATCGCGATGTGGATCGAGCCCTCTGAAATTTCAAACTGAAAACCGACAACCGACAACCGGGAAACCGATATCGAAAGATGGCCGGTTGTTCCGCCACAGGCGGATCGGTTGTCCGTTTTGCATTGGGTGAGTGCGCCAAGCGAGGGCGGCGAGCGGCGGGGGAAGGGCCCCCGTGACAGAGGGAACCCATGGTTGGGATCGTCATCGTGACCCACGGCGATCTGGGGACCGAACTCTTGCGGACCGCGCAAGAGATCGTGGGGAAGCTGCCCCGGGTGGAAGCCGTCTCCATTCACGCCTCGGAGCAGATCGAGAAGGCGCGGAAGAAGATCGAGACGGTTCTCCAGCGCGTCAATGACGGCAGTGGGGTGCTGATCCTCACCGACCTTTTCGGCGGGACCCCGTCGAACCTGGTCCTCTCCTATCTCGAAGCGGGCCGCCTGGAGGTCGTGACCGGCGTGAATCTGCCGATGTTGATGAAGGTTCCCTCGCTCCGGGAGGAGCGCGACCTCCGCGCCCTGGCGGACAAGCTGGCCAAGTACGGCCAGCGCAACATCTTGGTGGCCAGCGAGTTCCTGGCCAAGCAAGGGAAGCCGGCTGCATCCGAGGAGTAATCTCCGGGTCGGGACCAGGACCATGTACTGCTGGTGGGGCCAACACGCATGGGCAGAATTCGATTCATTCTGGGCATCCACGCACACCAACCCGTGGGAAACCTCCCCGAGGTCTTCGCGGAGGCGTACCGACGCTCCTACGTCCCCTTCCTCGACGTCCTGAGCGAATTCCCGCAGGTCCCCTTCGCCCTCCACTACTCGGGCGTCCTGTTTGATTGGCTGGAGGCAACCCACCCTGAGTTCCTGGACCGCCTGGCAGGCTTCATCGCGCGCGGGCAAGTGGAACTGCTCACCGGCGGCTACTACGAGCCGATCCTGGCGGCCATCCCGGACGCGGACAAGGTCGGGCAGATCCAGCGCATGACGTCGTACCTCGCCTCCCGCTTCGGGGTGCGCCCCAGGGGGATGTGGTTGGCGGAGCGGGTGTGGGAGCCCCACCTGGCCAAGCCCATCGCCGAGGCCGGCGTGGAGTACGTGATCCTGGACGACAACCACTTCAAGGCGGCGGGCCTGCCGGATGCTGCGCTCATCGGGTACTATCTCACCGAGGAGCAGGGGGTCCGCCTGGCGCTGTTCCCCATCAGCCAACGGTTGCGGTACCTGATCCCTTTTCGAGAGCCGGCCGAGACGATCGCCTACCTCCGCGAGCGCGCCTCGCTCGCTCCCGGCGGCCTCGCGGTGATGGCCGACGACGCCGAGAAGTTCGGCGGATGGCCCGGCACCCATGACTGGGTCTATCAGCGAGGCTGGCTCAAGCGTTTCCTGCAAGCGCTCCAGGAGCACGCCGACTGGCTGGACCTCGGCACCTTCAGCCAGGCCCTGGCGGACCCGCCGCGCGGACGGATCTACTTGCCCACGACCTCGTACACCGAGATGGCGGAGTGGGCCCTTCCGACGGAGGCAGGCATCAGTTTCGAGGCGGCCCGGGCCCGGCTAGACGGCCTCCCCTTCGCCGAGGATCTGCGGCCGTTCCTCCGCGGAGGATTCTGGCGCAACTTCCTGGTGAAGTACCCAGAGGCCAATACCCTGCACAAGAAGATGCTGCGGGTGAGCCACCAGGTGCACGCCCTCCCGACGCGAAGCCGAAAGCGGGCCGGCGCCCTCCGGGAACTCTGGCAAGGCCAGTGCAACGATGCGTACTGGCATGGGGTCTTCGGCGGGCTCTACCTGCCGCACCTGCGACATGCCGTCTTCCAACACCTCATTCGTGCGGAACGGGCGCTGGAAGATACCCGAAGGGGTGGAGAGGCCGTCCGGATCGAGACGCTGGACTGGGATGCTGACGGATCGGCGGAGGCCCTGCTCTTGAGTCCCCACCTCGGGCTGGTCGTGGAGCCGGCGCGGGGTGGTGGGGTCATTGCGCTGGACGCCCGCGCCAAGGCCTTCAACCTGGGGAACACGTTCACGCGGCGACCCGAGGCCTATCACTGGAAACTGGCCGCCACGGTCCGGCGGGAGGGCGAGGGGGCGGCCACCATCCACGAGGAGCGCGGCGCGAAGGAGGAGGGGCTCGCCGATCTTCTCCACTATGATGCCTATCGCCGCGGAAGTTTCCTCGATCACTGGTTGTCGTCGTCGGCCACGGTTCTCGACCTCAATCGGCAGGGGATAGGCACGGGGTTGGCGCTCACTGCTTACGACTCGCGCATCAGCCGGGAGGGAAGGACCCCCGTCCTGCTCCTGCACGGCCGGGCGGAACAGGCAGGGGCTTCGCTGCGCGTCCACAAGCGGTTCCGACTTGCCCCCGATGCGCCCCGGCTTGCGGTGGAATATCGGCTGGAACCCGACGGGATCATAGAGCCCGTGCGATTTGGCGTGGAGCTCAACCTGGCCTTCTACATGGGCCCGCCCCCGGACCGTGTGGTCGAGATCAACGGGGAACGGGCGGCCGATCCCTCTCTCTTTGCCGTGGCCGAGACGTCGGGGGTGCGGGAGGTCCGGATCGTGGATGCCTGGCTGGGACTGGCTGCCCATCTCAGGCTCGACCCGCCGGGGATGCTGTGGCGCTGCCCGGTTCAGACCATCTCGCAGTCCGAGGCGGGCTACGAGCGGGTGGCGCAGCAGGTTGCCCTCCTGCCCCACTGGCCCCTGGGCGGCCCCGAGGGCGTGCGCGACCTGAGGCTCACCCTGTCCATCGAGAGCTGGGAGGCGGCCGGCGGGTGAAAGCGACGGTGGTGACGCGCGAGATCGTGATCCGGAACCGACTCGGACTCCACGCGCGGGCGGCCGCCCAATTCGTGAAGACGGCCGGACGCTTCCAGGCCGAGATCACGGTGGAGGTCGGCCGGCAGAAGGTGAACGGCAAGAGTATCATGGGGCTGCTCATGCTGGCGGCGCCGCAGGGGACGACCCTCAAGCTTCGGGCTACGGGGGAGGATGGACCGTCCGCCCTGCAAGCCTTGGCGGACCTGGTCGACGCGAGGTTCGGCGAGCGGGAATAGCCCGATGCCCTTCACCTGCGGAGACCTGAAGCATCCCCTGCGTGATGCTCGCCTCGGGCCACTTCGCAGTCACTCCAGTTCACGTGCCTCCCGCCGAACTCCGCACGGAGTGCCTGGCACTGGGCCTTTCAACTGCACAGCGCGAGCGGTGGAGACTGGTCCAGGAACTCGAAATGCGGCTACAGCACGAAGGGGCCCGACTGATGCTGGGCTGGAGCTGGGAGTCCTTCCTGATGCGGCCGCACGTGGAGCACCTGGCGCCTCACCGGTCCGTCCAAAACGAACAGCCGGATGCGAGATCTGGCTCGACCCGCGCCTGCGCCAGGCGTGAGGAAGCCCCGGGGTCTTGCATGCACGGGTCGTCGTGGCGCCTCCTTCACGATGGCCCGGCCGAAGGTCCCTGGAATATGGCAGTGGACGAGGCCATTGCCCGGTCGGTCGGGGATGGGCAGGCGCCCGTCACGCTGCGCTTCTACGCGTGGAGTGCGCCTACCGTCTCCCTCGGCTATCTCCAGCGCACACCGGGCGGCGTGGATATGGAGGCCTGCCGCTGCCACGGGATTGGCGTCCTGCGCAGAATCACGGGTGGCCGTGCCGTCCTGCACGCCGACGAACTCACCTACAGCGTCGCCGTGCCGCTCGTGGATTCCTGGCGGTCCCTGTCGGTTCCCGAGGTCATCGCCCGAATCTCCTGCGGTCTCATCGCCGGTCTCAGGCATCTAGGGGTGGAGGCCAGCCCGGGGGAGTCCCGGGTCCTTCCCGGGGGCGGGCCGGAGAGCGGCGCCTGCTTCCTCCTCCGCCGGATACCTGCGATCCTCGTCGGCGGACGGAAGCTCATTGGCTCTGCCCAGCGGCGATGGGATCGGTTCCTGCTGCAGCACGGCTCTATCCTCCTCGACTTTGACCCGCGCCTGCACCAGATGATCTTCCCAGCCTGGCCGCGCGTCGACCCCGCGGCCGGGGTGACATCCCTGCGTGCCCTCCTGGGGACACTCCCGCCCATCGGCGATCTGGTGTCTGCCTTGCGTGCAGGATGGTGCGAGGCCCTGGGTGCTGTGTGCGTCCCGGGGGACCTCCTCCCAGTCGAACGCACAGCGGCAGAGGAGCTCGCTCGCGGACGGTACGAGAGCCCCACCTGGACCTTTCAGCGGTGAGATGTGGGCTTCGCTTTCCCGGTGGCCGGCATCCTGACAGCCGGTCCGACGGATGGTCCGTCCGACGGGATCGCGGGGGCGCTCGTGCCTCCGGGAGGCGCGATTAGCGCGCCCAGGGCCGAGCGCGCGCGGGCAAACGCGCTTGACACCCCCCAGGAGGTTTGTTAATGTAAGCTGTCAATTTCCTTCCGAGAACGGGGTCCTCTGCGAATGGCATTCGACAAGCGGAAAGCCCTTCAAAGCGCCCTCACCTATTCGCAACAAGGGAAGTGGGACAAGGCCATCGCCGAATATCAGGCGATCCTCAAGGCCGACCCCCACGACCTGACCGTCTGCAACAACCTTGGGGACCTTTATGCCCGCGCCGGGAAGGCGGCCGAGGCCATCGAGCAGTATCTCAAGCTGGGCGAGCTGTATCGGGCCGACGGGTTGTCGGTGAAGGCCATCGCGGTCTACAAGAAGATCATCAAGCTGGATCCGAACCGGACCCAGGCGCTCTTGGCCTGTGCCGATCTGTATGAAGAGCAGGGGCTCACGGGGGAAGCCAAGATCCAGCTCGCCACCGTGGCGCAGCATTACGCCAAGGCAGGCGACACCGCCAAGGTGATCGAGATCTATCAGCGCCTGGCGGGGCTCGATCCGACGAATCATGTGCTGCTGACGAAGCTCGGCGACCTCTTGCTCAAGGAGGGGAGGCGGGAGGAAGCGGCGGCCCAGTACGAACAGGCCGCCCAGGCGGCCGAGGGGGCGGGACAGGCGGCCGAGAGCAGGCGCCTGCTGGCAAAGGTGCGCGAGCTCACGCCCGAATCCCCCCAGGCACAGTTGGCCCTGGCGGAACAGCTTCTCAAGGAGGGCAAGCACGCCGAGGCGGTGGATGCCCTCCTCAAGGCCACCGCTGGCGATCACACGAACGCCCAGGCCTGGCGCCTGCTGGGGGAGGCCTACGTCGGCCTGGGGCAGGCCTCCGAGGCGATTACCGCCCTGGAGCAGGCCGTGGGCTTGGGCCTGCCCGAGGACGAGGTGCGGCGTCCGCTGGCCAAGGCCCTGGTCCTGGAAGGCCACACCGACGAGGGGATCACTCTCTGCCAGAAGCTCACCGAGGAGGCTCTGGGCCGGAACAACCCCGACGAGGCCATCGCCATCTGCCAGGAGATCGTGGCCCTGGCGCCGAACCTGGCGCCCATCCACGCCTACCTGGTCAGGCTGCTGCAGGACCTTGGACGGGAGGAGGAGGCGCGAGCGGCGACCTGGGCCCTGGCGGCGGCGCACGAGGCCTGCGGCGAGACCGAGGAAGCCATCCACGTCTATCACCAGCTGCTGGAGCGCGATCCGTCGGATATGGAGGCGAAGGCGCGGCTCGAGGTGCTGGAGGGCGTACCGGCGCTGTCCGTGGAGCAAGAGGACCTTGCCGTCCCAGCGCTGG
>CAZXXV010000001.1:5314-16140 GCA_964644725.1 uncultured bacterium | reverse complement strand
GCAGAGCAAGCGCCGGAAGAGCCGCTGGCCCTGGACTTGTCGCTGGATGGCGCCCTGTCGCTCGGGGAGGCGACGGCGCTCGACTTGGGGGAAGGGCTTGGGCTGGAGGCGCGCCCCGCCCAGGTCTTCGAGTTGGACGAGTCCGGGGAACTGGCGGGGGTCCGCTATCCCTACCAGGAGCCGCATGGCGCCACCCTGGAAGGCGTGGCGGGGTTGGAGGGTCCCGGGATCGAACTGCCTGGGGAGAGTCCGGCCGAGGATGTCGCGGGCCTGGAGGCCCTCGGAGAAGAGGAGGAAACGTCGGGCGAGGTGGCCGAGCTGCTCGCCGAGGCCGAGGTCTACCTGAAGTATGGGCTGACCGAGAAAGCGCGCGAACGACTTCTTGAGGCGGTACAGCTCGCGCCGGATAACCTCGTGGCCCACCGACGGCTCAAGGCGCTCTATCTCGAGCGGCCCCAGGTCGAGGAGGCCTGCGGAGAGATCCTGGCCATCGCCCGGATCCTGCAGGCACGCGGCCAGCCGGAGGCGGCGCAGCGGGAAGTGCAGGAAGGGCTGAGGCTCGCCCCCGAAGATGCGGCACTGCACGGGCTGCTGGCCGAGCTTTCCGGCACCGTCCGGCCCGTGGCCGAGGGCGCCGCTGTGGCGGAGGCGGCTCCCGCCAAGACGCCCGAGGCGCCGAGCTTCGAGATCCCGGAGGCCTTCGAGATCCCCGAGAGCCTCGAACCTCAGGGCGAACTCGCCCAGGATTTCCAGGTGGGCCCTGTCGCGGCGGGGCAGGCCGAAGTTGCGGAGGCCGCGCCATCGGAGATGGCACCGGTCTTCGAGCTGCCGGATCTGGGCGGGGAACCGACACCGGTCCAGGAGGAGGAGCTGCCCGCCGAACTTCGGGCGCTCTTGGAAGAGCCAGGTGAAGAGCCTGCCCTGGTCGTCGAGGCGGGCGAAGCAGATGTAGACCAGGCGATGGCGGACGATCTGGCCGAGGCGGAGTTCTACCTCTCCCAGGGCATGGTGGAGGAGGCTCGGGCCGTCCACCAGCGCATGCGCGCGCGGGATGCGATGCACCCGACCGTGGCGCGGCTGGGGACACAGCTCGAAGCCTCGGCGGCCGTCGAGGCGCCTCAACCCGCCGAGCCCGAACCGGAGGAGGCGGCGTCATTCGCAGGGCTCATGGAAGAAGCGGCGCCGACCCCGCAGGCGGAGATATCCCCCGATGTCCTGGACTTCCTCCCGGAGACGCTGCCCGAAATCGTCCCGCCGGTGAAACCGCGGGCGGCGGGTGCGCCCGCAGCGGGGACTCTGGAGGCGCCGCCTCGCGAGGCGGCAAGGACGATCCAGGAGAAGGCCGCGCAGCCGCCCGGCGGTCCCCTGACTCCTCCCGCACAGGCGCCCACCCCCGACCTGGTCACGCCGAAGTTCTCCGTGATGCAGGGGGGTGGGGAGGCCGGCGCCGGTGGCTTCGTCAACCTGGGCGCCGAGCTGGAAGAGGAGCTGGCGGCCGAGGACCAGGCCGCGTCGGTTGGGACCGGCGCGCCGCTGGTGGAGGACCTCCTCCGGGAGTTTCAAAAGGGGGTCCGAGAGCATCTCGATGAGAGGGACTTCGAGACGCACTACAACCTGGGCATCGCGTACAGGGAGATGGAGCTGTACGACGAGGCGATCCAGGAATTCCGCCTGGCGGCTCGCGACCCGGGGCGCGCCCTGGTGTGCGCCGACCTCCTGGGGCTGTGCTACCTGGCGAAGGGGGACCCCGCCGCGGCCATCCGGGAGTTCCGCGCTGGCCTCGAGGTCCGGGGGCATCCGCGGGAGTCCTACTACGGCCTGCGGTATGATCTAGGCGTGGCATACGAGGCGCACGGGGATGTGGAGCACGCGCTGGGATCCTTCGAGGCCTTGCTGGCCGATGACGAACGGTTCCGGGACGTTTCGGCCCGGGTGCAGGATCTCCGCGAGCGTCTCCAGCGACCGCAGGTGGTGTCCGTCCCCGCCTCGCCGGTCCATCCGGGCGAGCCCGCCAAGCGCGCCAAGGACAAGAAGAAGATCTCCTTCATTTGATGCCGTGCCGTCATCAGGACTGGGTCGAGGATGAGCTACGAGCAATTTTACCACCTCCGTGAGCAGCCCTTCTCCAACACGCCGGATCCCCGCTTCTTCTTCGAGGTGGACCAGCACGCCGAGGTACTGGCCAGGCTCATGCACGCGGTCAACACGATGAAGGGGCTGGCGGTGGTGATCGGGGACGTGGGCACCGGGAAGACGACGCTGGCCCGACACATGCTGGACCAGCTGGACGACCAGCAGTACGAGTCGGCGCTCCTGGTGATCATCCACACGGCCATCACGGCTGAGTGGCTCCTGCGCAAGATCGCGTCCCAGATCGGCGTGGAGGAGGTGGCCGAGGACAAGGTCAACATCCTGTCCCAGATCTACCAGCGCCTGGTGGAGCTGCAGCAGGCTGGCAGGAAGGCGATCGTCCTGATCGATGAAGCCAACATGCTGCAGCAGCAGGATCTGATGGAGGAGCTGCGAGGCTTCCTGAACCTCGAGGTGCCCGGAAGCAAGCTCATCACCTTCATCTTGTTCGGCCTGCCGAATCTGGAGACCAACCTGGCGCTGGACGCGCCTCTAGTCCAGCGGGTCGCGGTGAAGTGTCGCCTGACCTCTCTCAAGCCCGAGGCGACCAAGGCCTACATCCGCCATCGCCTCAAAGTGGCCGGCGCCACGCGCGAGATCTTCTCGGATGAGGTCCTGAACCAGATCGCCATCGAATCCCAGGGCATCCCCCGCCTCATCAACACCATCGGCGATAATGTCCTGCTGGAGGGCTATTTGCTCAAACGAGAGAAGATCGACGTGCAGCTGGTCAAGGACGTGGCGCGGGACCTGGGCCTGGGAGCGTAAGCGGGTCGCGAGGATGGCGTGAATCTCCCGAATGCCCTGAGCCTGGTCCGGATCTTCCTGGTTCCGGTCCTGGTGGTGTTCCTGATCGTGGTGCCGCGGCCGTACAACTTGACGGCCGCGGCGGTGTTTCTGGCGGCGGTCTTCACCGACTGGCTCGATGGCCGCATCGCGCGGAGCAGGCGCCACGTCACGACCCTGGGGAAGCAGCTCGACCCGCTGGCGGACAAGCTTTTGATCGCTGCCAGCCTGATCTCCCTGGTGCAGGTGGGCCGGGTCCCGGCGTGGATGGTGGTGCTGATCGTGTGCCGCGACCTGGCGATCACCGGGCTCCGCGGGATTGCGGCCTCCCAGAACGTGATCATCCAGGCTAGCGACTTCGGCAAGGCCACGATGATCACCGAGGTCATTGCCGTCTTCTTGCTGATCCTGAACTGGCCCGCCGTCTCGGTCCCCCTGGGCCAGGCGGTCCTGATGGTCGCCATTCTCTTGTCGCTGACCTCGGGGGCGATCTACTTCCACAAGTTCTGGCGCTGCATCGACTTGGCCAAATAGCCGGACGCCGGATGGTGCAGGGGGGGACCGGGACCGGTCGCGCGGACAGGGGACGCCGGAATGCGCGATGTCCTCTTGCTCGTCGTCGCATACCTGCTGGGCTCGGTCCCGTTCGGGGTGCTGGTCGCGCGGGCGCGGGGCGGCGTGGACCTCCGCCGGGTGGGGAGCGGGAACATCGGCGCCACCAACGTGCTGCGTGCCGTGGGGAAGGGCGCTGCGGCCCTGACCCTGCTGGGGGACATCGGCAAGGGCGCCCTCGCCGTCGGGCTCGGCCGCTGGTTCGGCGTCTCCCCCACAGTGCTGGCGATGATTGCTCTGGCCGCCGTGGTCGGACACCTGCTGCCCGCCTTTGGCGGGTTTCGCGGCGGCAAGGGGGTGGCGACCACGCTGGGCGTGGTTCTGGCAACCATGCCGGCCGTGGGGGGCCTGCTCCTCCTGATCTGGCTGGCCGTGGCGGCCATCTGGCGGTACTCTTCCCTGGCCGCCCTGATGGCCTCGGCTGCGCTGCCGGTACTCGCCTGGTCGCTGGACGGCCGCCCCCCCATGGTGGTCTTGGGCGCCACGCTCTTCCTCTTTGTGCTCGTGCGGCACCGGGAGAACATCGTCCGCCTGTGGCAGGGCACGGAGGGGAAGGTCGGCCAGCGGGTGAAAACGTCGAATGGTCAAATCGTCAAATAGTCGATTGGTCAATTCGGGGACCCGTGACGGCTCGATGTCTTGACCAATTGACCACTCGACGAATTGACAAATTAACCGAGGCGGAGAGATGGCTCTGGTCGTCCAAAAGTACGGGGGCACGTCGGTCGGCGACGTGGATCGCATCAAGAACGTGGCGCGTCGGGTCACGGAGGCTCGCGCGGCCGGGCACGACGTGATCGTCGTGGTCTCGGCCATGGCCGGCGAGACGGACCGGCTGATCGGCCTGGCCCAGAAGATCGCCGAGCGCCCCAACGAGCGCGAGTTGGATATGATCCTGGCCACCGGCGAGCAGGTCAGCATCGGCCTCCTGTCTCTGGCCATCCAGGAGCTGGGATTTCGCGCCCGGAGCTTCACTGGCGGCCAGGTGCGGATCCAGACAGACGATGCCCACACCAAGGCGCGGATCGTGAGCATTGGCGCCGAGCGGGTCCGCCAGGCCCTGGCGGAGGGCGAGATCGCCATCGTTGCCGGCTTCCAGGGGGTGAGCGCCGAGGATGAGATCACGACCTTGGGCCGGGGCGGCTCGGACCTCACGGCCGTGGCCGTGGCCGCGGCCGTATCGGCCGATGTGTGCGAGATCTACACCGACGTGGATGGCGTGTACACCACGGACCCCAACATCGTGCCCGAGGCCCGGAAGCTCACTCGCATCTCCTACGACGAGATGCTGGAGATGGCCAGCTTGGGCGCCAAGGTGCTCCAGACGCGGTCCGTGGAGTATGCCAAGAACTATGGGGTGCCGATCCACGTGCGCTCCAGCTTCAATACCAATCCCGGGACGATGGTGGTGAGGGAGGATGCGGCCATGGAAAAAGTGGTGGTCTCGGGCGTCGCCTATAACAAGCAGGAGGCCAAGATCACCGTGACCCGGGTGGCGGACCGTCCCGGGATCGCGGCCGCGCTGTTCGGGCGCGTGGCCGAGGCCAACATCGTGGTGGACATGATCGTCCAGAACATCAGCCAGGACGGATCCACTGACATCTCCTTCACCGTCCCCAAAGCGGACTACGCCAAGACCATGGACATCGTGAAGGCCGTGGCCAAGGAGATCGGGGCGGACAGGGTGATCGGCGACGACAAGATCGCCAAGGTCTCCATCGTGGGCGTGGGGATGCGGACCCACTCGGGCGTGGCCGCCCGGATGTTCGAGAGCCTGGGGAAGGAAAAGATCAACATCATGATGATCAGCACGTCGGAGATCAAGGTCTCCTGCGTGATTGAGGCCAAGTACGCGGAGCTGGCCGTACGCGTGCTGCACGAGGCCTTCGGCCTGGGCGAGCAGGCCGTGACGGAAGAGGCGAGATGATCCGAGATTCCGGCCCCGCGTGGCAAGGCCGGGCGAGCGGCCCGGGGGATGCCCACGGACTGGCGGTTCTGCTGGTGGCGATCCTTCTGGCCGCGGGCACGGCGCTTCCCCAGTTGGAGACGGGCGGCACGGCTTTCCCCCAGCCAGCCATTGCCCAGGTGGCTACCCCCTCTGCCGGCGAGGCGGGGACCCCTGTGCCTACCCGGACGGCAAGCCACGAGGGCGCAACCAAGTCCGCCCAGGTAAAGCCCCGTGTCCCCACGCCACTCAACATCAACACGGCGAATGCGGAGGCCCTGCAGGCGCTGCCTGGCATCGGGCCGCTCCTGGCGGACCGGATCGTGGCGGATCGTGAGGCCCACGGGCCGTTCCGGACGCCGGAGGATCTGCTCCGGGTGCCGGGCATCGGGCCAAAGCGATGGGAACGGATCCGACCGCTCGTCCGGCTGGCGGAGGAGCCATGACCTACCAGGTCAAGCTGGAGATGTTCGAAGGGCCGCTGGATCTGCTCCTCCATCTCATCCGGGAGCACCAGCTCGATATCCTGGACATCCCCATCGCCAAGATTACCGAGGAATACCTCCGGTACCTCGCGCTGATGCAGGAGCTGGACCTGGACGTGGCAGGCGAGTTCCTGCTCATGGCGGCGACCCTGATTCACATCAAGTCCAAGATGCTGCTGCCGCCAGAGGAGGTGGCCGAGGGGGAGGGGGTCGAGGAAGAGGATCCCCGGGCAGAGCTGGTGGATCGGCTCCTGGAATACAAGAAGTTCAAAGAGGCCGCCCAGACGCTGGGCGTGCTGGAGGCGGAGCAGGCCCTGCTTTGCCGGCGGGGAGCGCCGGCCATCGAGCTTGAGGTGGAGGGGCCGCTCTCCGTCTCGTTGTTCGAGCTGATGCGGGCGTTCCGGGATGTCCTCCGGCGGGCGGATGTGCCGGCGCCGCTGGAGATCACTCCCGAGGAACTGAACGTCGGCCAGCGCATCGTGATCCTGTTGGATCGCCTGGCGGCCGAGAGCCCCCTCGAGTTCACGACCCTTTTTGCCGGTAGCACCCGGCGGGCGGAGATCATCGTGACCTTCCTGGCGCTCCTGGAGCTCCTGCGCCGCCGTTTGGCCACGGCGCGCCAGGCAGAGCCCACGGGGCCCATCATGATCTACCGGGGCGTCGAACGCGTGGACGAACAACCGGCTGGGGGGCTTGAAGGCCAGGAAGCTGGGAAGCTGGGAAGCTTGGAAGCTGGGAAGCCGGAAGCCTCCTAGCTTCCCGGCCTCCTGGCCTGCCGAAAGCGGAGGGCGGTGGCGTGGGCGAGGAACTGGATCGGCGAGGTGTCGTGGAGGCACTCCTCTTCGTGGCGGAGGAACCTCTCCCCCTGGCCAGGCTGCAGGAAGTCCTGGCGGACGAGGATCCAGCGGCGACCGAGGCCACGGTTCGCAACCTGGCGCAGCGGTTGGAGGAGGAGGGACGCGGGCTCATGGTGCAGGAGGTGGCCGGAGGATTCCGCCTCACCACGCGGCCCGAGGCGCATCCGTGGATCCAGCGGTTGCAGCAGGTCAAGCCTGCAAAGCTCAGCCGAGCGGCGCTGGAGACCCTCGCGATCATCGCCTACAAGCAACCCATCACGCGGGCGGAGATCGAGGCGATCCGAGGGGTCGCAGTGGAGGGCGTGATGCGGACGCTCCTGGAGCGCGGCCTCATCCGGATGCTGGGGCGAAAGGCCGAGGCCGGCCGGCCCATCCTCTACGGGACGAGCGCCGCCTTCCTGGAGCATTTCGGTTTCAAGGACCTGGGGGATTTGCCCAGCCTCAAGGAGATTGATGAGCTCATCGGCCCCTCGGGGACGGAATCCCCGAGTGCGAACAGCGATGCCGCGGCCGAGCCTTCGCCGACCGTCCCCTCCCCTCCGGGGAATGGGACCGGCGATCCGGCGGAAGCCCGCGAATCACCCTGACCGTTTCCGAGATCGCAAGCGTCCCTCCCCGGGCGGGCGCGCGGACCGGAATGCCTCTCGTGTCAACAGGGGCTGGGCGCCGCCGCCGCCTGCGGAACCTCAACGGGGGGAACGGCTGCAGAAGTTCCTTGCCCGGGCAGGCATCGCGTCTCGGCGGCAGTGCGAGGCGCTCATCGAGGCGGGGCGCGTCCAGGTGAACGGACAGGTGGTGCGGACGCTCGGCACGCGGGTGCGACCCGGCCAGGATTTTGTCCGGGTGGACGGGGAAACCGTCCGCGCCGAAGCCCCGGTCACCATCCTCCTGCATAAGCCGGCCGGCTACATCACCTCCCGATCCGATCCCCAGGGCCGTCCGGTCGTCACCTCGCTCCTCCCGCAGGCGGGCCTGCCGCGACTGTTCCCCGTCGGGCGCCTCGACTGGGATACGGAGGGCCTGCTCCTCCTCACGAACGACGGCGTGCTGGCGAATGCCTTAACCCATCCCCGGTACGCCGTGCGGAAGGTTTATCGCGCCAAGCTCAAGGGGCATCCCACAACAGAGGCTTTGGCGCTTTTCACCCGAGGGGTCGTGTGCGACGGCGAGCCGCTCAGGGCTCTGGCTGTGGAGGTGCTCCATCCGACCCGACAGAATACCTGGGTCGCCATCACCCTCGAGCAGGGGCGCTACCGCCAGGTCCGGCGGATGTGCGAGGCCATCGGGCACCCCGTCCTGAAGCTCATCCGGGTGGCCCTGGGACCGCTCACCCTGGGGTCGCTTCCCCGGGGGCAGTGGCGCCCGCTCTCGCCGGCCGAACTTCGCAGTCTGTATGCGCTCGTGCCCTCGGCGGCGCTCTAGGGCCGACAGCGACAGGGATGGGCGACAGCGAACCGGACCGTTTCACACTGTCCCCACCCGAGGGGTACCCGGATCTCCCTGTCGCCCGGCCAAGGCCGAGAAAGACCTTGATCGACCTGGATCGCCCGGCTATCATGCTGCGAGGATGGACAGAAAGAGGTGACCGTTGCGGATCTCCGAGCTGCGCAAGGCGATTGACGAGATTGATTCCCAGATCCTGCGGCTGCTGAACCGCCGGGCGGAGCTGGTGCTCGAGATGGGCCGCCTGAAGGCGGAGCAGAACCTGGACTTTCACGTCCCCCAGCGCGAGGAGGAGATCTACACCCGACTGGCGGCGGAGAATACGGGGCCGTTCCCTTCAGAGGCGGTGCGGCCGGTCTTTCGCGAGGTGGTTTCCGCCTGCCTCTCCCTGGAGCATCCGCTCCGCGTGGCGTACCTGGGACCCCGGGCCACCTTCTCCCATCTGGCCGCCATGAAGCAGTTCGGGCTCTCCGCACAGTTTCTGGCCATGCGTAGCATCGCCGAGGTCTTCGCCGAGGTGGAAAAGGGAAACGCGGATTACGGCGTGGTCCCGGTGGAGAACTCCACCGAGGGCGTGGTGAGCCACACGCTGGACCTGTTCCTGGACTCGAGCCTGCTGATCAGCGGCGAGGTGGTCGTGGAGGCTGCGCTCCACCTCCTGGGCAAGGCGTCCGGCCTCGCCGAGGTTCGGCAGATCTATTCCCACCCGCATGCCATCGCGGCGGCGCGGAAGTGGCTGGAGACGAACTCCCAGCACATCCCGGTGGTGGAGACGAGCAGCACCGCGGCCGCCGCCGAGATCGCCGCCTCGGAGCCGGGGGCGGCGGCCATCGCGTCGGAGCTTGCGGCCAATCTGTACGGCCTGAACGTCCTGCAACGGCGCATCGAGGATTTCCCCAACAACCTGACCCGATTCCTGGTCATCGGGCGCAAGGCCTCGCCCCCCTCGACCGCAGACAAGACATCCATCCTCTTCTCCATCAAGGACCGGGTGGGGGCCCTGTACCGGATGCTCCAGCCGTTCGCGGAGAACCAGATCAACCTGACCAAGATCGAGTCTCGGCCTTCGAAGAAACAGGTCTGGGAGTATGTCTTCTACGTGGACTTCGAGGGCCATGCCAGCGAGCCGCGCGTGCAGCGCGCGTTGGACGCGATTCGAGAGGGGTGCATCTTCCTGAAGGTCCTGGGCTCCTACCCGAGGACTCGCGCGCCCAAGGAGATCTGAGGATGGCCTGTTCCGCTGTCGACATGGAGGTGTTACGTTGACCCGTCCGCTGGAGGATCTTGCCTCCCCGTATCTGCGTGGCCTCATCCCGTACTCCCCAGGCAAGCCAATCGAAGAAGTGGAACGTGAACTCGGGATTCGCGATTCGGTGAAGCTCGCGTCTAACGAGAATCCTCTAGGCCCCTCACCGCTGGCGCTGGCCGCGCTGCGGGATGCCCTGGCGGACATCCATCGCTACCCCGATGGCAGCGGGTACCGGCTGTCCCAAGCGCTGGCCAAGCACTGGGACGTCTCCTCGGACATGGTGATCCTGGGGAACGGCTCCAATGAGCTGCTGGAACTCGCCGGCCGCTGCTTCCTGATGCCGGGTGAGGAGGCGGTGTACGCGAAGCAGGCCTTCATCGTGTACGACATGGTGGCCCAGGTGACGGGGGCCACCAAGGTGGCCGTGCCCCTGAAGAACTTCACCCATGACCTCGAGGCCATGCGCGCCGCCATCTCTCCCCGGACGAAGCTGGTCTTCGTCGCGAACCCCAACAACCCGACGGGCACGGCCGTGCCGCCCCGCGCCCTGGAGGATTTCCTGGCGGCGGTGCCGCCGGACGTCCTGGTAATCGTGGACGAGGCCTACTACGAGTACCTGCCGCCCGATCTTGTGCCAGATACCTTGCGATTCGTGCGGGCGGGACGGCTGGTCCTGCTGCTCCGGACGTTCTCCAAGATCTACGGTCTGGCGGGCCTGCGCATCGGGTACGGGATCGGCCCCGCGCCGCTCATCGCTCTGATCAACCGGGCCCGCCAGCCCTTCAATACCAACAGCCTGGCCCAGGCGGCGGCGACGGCCGCACTGCGCGACGAGCAGCACGTGGCCAGCACCCGGCGGATCACCGAGGCGGGCCTGAGGTACCTGGCGGAGCAGTGCCGGGCCCTCGGTCTTTCCGTGGTGCCGAGCGTGGCCAACTTCCTCCTGGTGGACGTGGGCCGGCCGGGCCCGGCGACGGCGGATGCGCTCCTCCGGCACGGGGTCATTGTCCGCCCCATGGCCGGCTATGGCTTCCTCACGCACCTCAGGATCAGCATCGGCACGGCGCCTGAGAACGAGCGCTGCATCGCTGCGCTGAAGGCCGTCCTGGGGAAATGAGAGCCGAGAGCGGAGAGCGGAGAGCCGAGAGGCGACAGCGACAGGGACAGCGATGGCGACAGGGATAGGAAGAAGGACAGGAAGAGGGACAGGGGCAGCGGTTCGCTGTCGGATATCGCTGTCGGAACTCGATCATAGGATCGTGCGATGATCATCGTGTTGCGGGCCCACAGTACCGAGGAGGAGATCGCCCAGGTGTGCC
>CAZXXV010000001.1:0-5214 GCA_964644725.1 uncultured bacterium | reverse complement strand
ATGATCATCGTGTTGCGGGCCCACAGTACCGAGGAGGAGATCGCCCAGGTGTGCCGGCGGATCGAGGCCCTCGGTCTCACCCCACACCTGTCGCGAGGGGTGGAGCGGACGATCATCGGCGCCATCGGGGACGAGCGCATCCTTTTGGATAAGGCGATCGAGGCCCTCCCGATGGTGGAGAAAGTCCTCCCCATCCTGAAGCCCTACAAGCTGGCCAGCCGCGACTTCCACCCGGACAATACCGTGGTGACGGTCAACGACGTGCAGGTCGGCGACCGGCGCCTAGCGGTGGTGGCCGGCCCCTGCTCGGTGGAGAGCCGGGAGATGCTCCTCAGCGTTGCCAAGGAGATAAAGGCCGCCGGGGCCCACCTCCTGCGCGGGGGCGCCTTCAAGCCGCGGACCTCCCCGTACGCTTTCCAGGGGCTGGGGGAAGAGGCCCTGCGCTACCTCGCTGAAGCGAGGCGGGAGACGGGCATGCCCGTGGTGACTGAACTGATGGATCCGCGGGAGGCGCCGTTGGTCTTGCAGTATGCTGACGTGATCCAGGTGGGGGCCCGCAACATGCAGAACTTCCGCCTCCTGAAGGAGCTGGGGATGCAGAAGACCCCGGTGCTCCTGAAGCGGGGGATGAGTTCGACCATCCGCGAGCTGCTCATGTCGGCCGAGTACATCATGTCGGAAGGCAACTACAACGTGATCCTGTGCGAGCGGGGCATCCGCACCTTCGAGGATGCGACGCGGAACACGCTGGACCTGTCCGCGATCCCGGTCCTGAAGCAGCTGACGCACCTGCCCGTCCTGGTGGATCCGAGCCACGGCACGGGGAAATGGGACCTGGTGGCGCCCATGGCACTGGCGGCCGTGGCGGCCGGGGCGGATGGCGTGATGGTGGAGGTGCACCCCCGGCCGGACGAAGCGCTCTCCGATGGCCCCCAGGCGCTTCTGCCGTCGCGATTTCAGCGGATGATGGCCGATCTCAAGAAAGTGGCAGAGGCAGTTGGCCGCACCTTGTAAACAAAGACGTTCGGCTGTTCGACGGTTCGAGGGTTCGGCAGTTCAGGAGACCATGACCATTCCGCATTCCGCATTCCGCAATCCGCATTCGGGTGGGCCGTTGTTCCGTGAGATGACCGTCATAGGTGTCGGCCTCATCGGCGGCAGCCTGGCCCTGGCCGTCCGAAAGGCGGGTCTGGTCGAAACGGTGGTGGGGGTGGATGCGGATCCCGCCCACCGAGAGGCGGCCCTCGCCACCGGGATGGTGGATCGTGCCACGGGAGAACTGACCGCGGATCTAGCCCGCGCCGATCTGGTGGTCCTGGCGGTGCCGGTGGCCGAGATCGTGGCCCTGCTGCCTGAGGTAGCACGTCACACGAAGGATGGTTGCCTGATCACCGATGTCGGGAGCGTGAAGGATCCTATCCTGACCGCTGGGGACGCCGCCTTTCCCGACGGCCGGTTCGTGGCCGGCCATCCCATCGCGGGACGGGAGCGGTCCGGTCCGGCTGCAGCCCGCTCGGATCTCTTCGAGGGGGCGAACTGGATCGTGACCCCGAGTCCCTTGACGACCGCGAGCGCCGTGGATCGGGTCGCCGCGCTCTGGCGCGGGGTGGGCGCGACGGTCGTGACGATGGACGCCGGCTGGCATGACGAGGTCTTCGCCGCCGTGAGCCACCTGCCGCATCTCGTGGCCTATGCCCTCATGGATGCCGTCCTCGGGATGGCCCGGGGCGAAGAGCGGCTGAAGTTCGCGGCCGGTGGCCTCCGCGATTTCACGCGGGTGGCCGCCAGTCATCCGACGATGTGGCGGGACATCTTCCTCATGAACCGCGACCCGATCCTTCGGGTCCTGGCCGCATACCGCGAGGCGCTGGCGGGGCTGGAGGTCGCCATCCGGGACGGAAACGGCGACGCTTTGATCGCCCGCCTGGCGCGGGCCCGAGTGGCCCGGGAGGAGATCACCCATCGCTCATGACTCTGTAATTCGTCGTGACCCCGAGGTGGCCCTCCTGGTAGGCGTCTGCCGGCACCCGCAGGCGCGCTGGGAGGCTGAGGACTCACTGGCCGAACTCGAACAGCTCGCCCGGTCGGCCGGGGCGCGCGTCGCGGACGCCGTCCTGCAGGAGCGCGATCGGCTCGACCCTCGCTACCTCATCGGGAAGGGAAAGGCGCTGGAGATTCGCCAGCGTTGCGGAGGCGTGGACCTCGTCATCCTGGACGAGGAACTCTCCGGGTCGCAGCAGCGCAATCTGGAGCAGTTGCTGGGCAGGCGGGTGGTGGACCGCACGGGGCTCATCCTGGACATCTTTGCCCAGCGGGCCCAGAGCCGGGAGGGCAAGCTCCAGGTGGAGCTGGCGCAGCTGGATTACCTCCTCCCACGCCTGGCTGGAGCCTGGAGCCACCTAGAGCGGTTGGGGGGCGGCATCGGCACCCGGGGACCGGGGGAGACGCAGCTCGAGTCGGACCGGCGGCGGATCAGGACGCGCATGGCCAAGATCCGCCGGGACCTGGAGCAGGTGCGACGCCACCGCGCGCTCCTGCGGCGGCCGCGACGGAAGGTGCCGTTTCCCATCCTCGCCCTGGTGGGCTACACGAACGGGGGCAAGTCCTCGCTCTTGAACGCGCTGACCCACGCCAGCGTGGTGGTGCAGGACCAGTTGTTCGCCACGCTGGATCCGACGCTTCGGCGTCTCACGCTGCCGGGCGACCGGGTGGCGCTCCTCTCGGACACGGTGGGTTTCATCCGCAAGCTGCCGCACCAACTCGTGGCAGCGTTCCAGGCCACGCTGGAAGAGATCCAGGAGGCGAACGTCCTCCTCCATGTGGTGGACGTCAGCCATCCCCACGCCGAGGCTCAGCAGTCGGCCGTGGAGTCGGTGCTGGGAGATCTGGGGCTGGCGGATCGACCCACCATCCTGGTGTTCAACAAGACCGACCGCCTCGGGCACACCCCGTTTCCGTGGCGCCCGGGCAGCGGTCGCGTCGCCATCTCGGCCAAGACGGGGGCCGGGTTAGACGAGCTGCGCCAGGAGATCGTGTACTGCCTGAACGGCAGTGCTGCTATGGGAGAACAGATCGCCCGCGAGGCGGCCGAGGCCACGGCATGAGGGCAGGCGAGGCAGCATGCTGACCCTGGCAAACCGCCTGACGATACTCCGCATCTTGATGACGCCGGTCATCACGGTGCTGCTCCTGTACCGACAGATAGGGGCCGCGCTGGCGCTGTTTCTGCTCGCCGCGATCACCGACGGCCTGGACGGCCTCGTGGCCCGCTGGCAGAAGCAGAAGACGACGCTGGGCATGGTCCTGGACCCGGTGGCGGACAAGCTGCTGCTGACTTCCACCGTCGTGACGCTCACGATCCTCAAGGAGCTGCCGCGCTGGTTCACCATCATCGTCGTGAGCCGGGACGTTCTTCTGATCGGCGGTTCCGTCATCCTGTACATGTTCATCGGGAAGATCGGCACGCCCCCGTCGTGGCTTGGAAAGTTCACGACCGGCTTCCAACTTGTCACGGTCCTGTGCGCCATGCTGGACAATTTCTTCCCGGACCTCAAGGGCGCCATCCTTCCACTGGCCGTGGTCACGCTGACCCTCACGATTGCCTCGGGCCTGGACTACATCTATCGCGGAGCGCGGCTCCTGAACGATCAGTGAAGCCAGACCGAACCTGCAGGGGAGTTGGGAGGGCGTGTCCCCCGACGGCGGTCTTTCGAGTTCCCATCCCGCAACTTCAGAAGCTTCTTCAGCAAGCATGGGCGCGAGCGTAACGACGAAGCTCCTCACGATTCATGGGGTCAAGCCCGGCAGCCCCGCGGCGCAGGCCGGGGTGGCGCCGGGCTCTCTCCTCGTGAGCGTGAACGGGCATCCGGTGCAGGACCCCCTGGATCTTCGTTTCACGGAGACGGCCAGGCGGGTGGAACTCGTCTGGCGCGACGGGAATGGGGAAGAGCGCCGGGCCCACCTCGAGAAGCCGGAGGATCTTCCCCTGGGCCTCGAGGTGGATCCGCTCAAGATGCGGGCCTGCAACAACAAGTGCACCTTCTGTTTCGCCCACCAGAACGCCCGGGGGATGCGCCGCACGCTCTACTTCAAGGACGACGACTATCGGTTCTCGTTCCTGAACGGCAACTTCGCTACCTTGACCAATCTCAGCCAGGCGGACATGGATCGCATCGTGGAGCAGCGCCTCCACCCGCTCTACATCTCGGTGCACGCTACCGACTGGGCGCTGCGCAACCGGATCCTGGGCAACCCGAAGGCCCCAAACGTCCTGGAGCAGATCGCCGCTTTCGCCGCCGCACGCATCCATATGCACACCCAGGTGGTCCTCTGCCCGGGCATCAATGATGGGAAACATCTGGCCAAGAGCCTGGAAGATCTGGCAGGGTTTCACCCGTTCGTCGTGACCGTGGCCCTCGTTCCGGTGGGGCTCACGCAGTACCGCGAAAAACTGCCGGTGTTGAGGTCCCCTGACCCGGAGTACGCTCGAACTTTGCTGGACTGGGCGGAGCCTTGGCGGCGCCGGTTCCTCAATAAGTTTGGGACGCGGTTCGCTTTCCCCTCGGACGAGTTCTATCTCTTGGCGGGTCGGCCGTTTCCGGCCGGTCGCACGTACGAGGGGTATCCGCAGATCGGCAACGGGGTCGGGGGAAGTCGGAAGTTCCTCGACGAGTTTCGCCGCCTACAGCGCCGGTTCCCCCTCTCCGTTTCCCCGGTTCGCCGTTTCAGCGTTGCCACGGGTGCGCTGGCAACTCCTGTCCTGCGAGGCGCGATAGACCGGCTGAATCATATCGATGGCCTGGCTGTCGACCTCGTCTCCGTTGTGAACGAATTCTTCGGCGGGTCGGTGACCTGTGCCGGCCTCCTCACCGGCACGGACATCGTCAAGACCCTCGATCGGCAACAGGACCGCCTGGGCGATGTCATCCTCATCCCCTCGGTGGCCCTCAAGGACGACGAGGACATTTTCCTGGATGATCTCTCCCTTTATAACCTTGGGTCCCATTTCGGCATCCCGGCCCTCAAAGTCGAGGCCACCGCCCGCGGCCTGGTCTCGGCGGCTCTCGCGTCACAGGACGTGTCACATCGCGCCTAATCCCTCCACACCGGTTTGCGGCCTGCGCGCGTTCCCCAGCCGGATCCGCCATGCCCTTTCCTAGCCCATTTTCGCCAGTTTCAGAAGGCGCCTCGTGGCTTTTCAAGGGGTTAGCCGTC